>JAQVDF010000120.1 GCA_028698405.1 Phenylobacterium sp.
GGAAGGGCGCGAGGCGGGGCGGCTGCTGCGGCTGCTGGGCCTGAGCCGTCCCCACCAGGGAAAGGGCGGCGAGCGCCAGGATGGTTTTGACGCTCGCGCGCATAGGTCTCCCTTACCTCAGGACCGTCAGGCCGTTCTTGATGACGGTCGCGTTGCGATCCTTCACCCGGGCCTCGAAGGAGATGTTCTTGCCGTCCTTCCAGAGGTCCACGGTGATGGTGTCGCCGGGGAACACCGGAGCCGAGAAGCGGGCCTGGTGCGAATAGATCTGCTCGGGATCGAAGTCGGTGATCGCCTGCAGTACCGCCCGGCAGGTGATGCCGTAGGTGCAAAGCCCGTGCAGGATCGGCCGCGGGAAGCCCGAGCGGCGGGCCGATTCCGGGTCCGAGTGCAGCGGGTTGCGGTCGCCGTTCAGGCGGTAGAGCAGGGCCTGGTCGGGCCGGGTGGAGATGTCCACCGACAGGTCGGGCGCGCGGGTGGGAACCACGTGCGGTTCGGGCTGACCCTCCGAGGGGCCGCCGAAGCCGCCGTCGCCGCGGGCGAAGGTGGAGCTGGTCAGGGTGGCGACCTTCTCGCCCTTGTCGTCGATCCAGACGCTCTCGTTGACGATCACCGCGCCCTTGTCCTTGCCCTTGTCCCAGGCGCCGACCGTGCGGCTCTCGACGGTGAAGGTGCCGGTGGCCGGCAGCGGCTTGTGCAGCTCGACCTTCTGTTCGCCGTGCACCACCATCAGGAAGTTGATCTGGCTCTGCCGCCAGCCTTCCGGCATCTGCGGGGCCGGCGCGCCCTCCACCGGACGGGCCCCGGCCGCCAGCACCGTGGCGGCGGTCGGCACCACCTTCAGGTTCTTCTCGTAGACGAACGGCAACTCCTTCTCGTCCAGCGGATCGGCGCCCATGCCGACGCCCAGGGCGTAGAGCATCACGTCCTTGTCACGGTAGGTGAAGGTGCGGGCCGGTGTCCGCTGCTGCAGAATGTCCGGATAGAAGATCGACATGAATATGCGTTCCTTGAATGCGTTCGGCTCCCAATGGCGACGGATTGAAGCGGCTCGCCGTGGCCTTAGCAAGCGCGCGGCGGCGAAGATTGCCGCCCCGCCCCCGGTGCGTTAGGAACGCCGCTTCGATTAACCCTGGGCGCAGCGATTCCGCGCCCGACCCGCCCCGCGAGGCCTAGCCATGACGACCACCGAAATGCCCGGCATGGGCCAGATCTCCGGCAACGTCCTGTTCTACTCCAAGCCCGAGCCGCTGACCCCCGAGCTGCACGGCAAGCTGGGCGTTCGCCGCATGGACGGTCCGTTCGGCTTCGCCCGCAAGGGCCACATCATCCCGCTGGCGGTCACCGAGTTCGGCCTGGCCGCGGTGACCGGCCCCATCATCTTCGTGGGCGAGGACAAGATCCCGCTGCTGGTGATGGGCCTGCAGGCCGACCAGAACATGTTCGTGCGCGACGACGGCGTGTTCGAGCCGGGCGTCTACGTGCCGGCCTACGTGCGCCGCTATCCGTTCGTGTTCGCAAACGACAAGAACGCCGGCCAGATGATCCTGTGCATCGACCGCGCCGCCGAGTTCATCGAGGAGGGCGGCGACCTGCAGTTCTTCGACGAACAGGGCCAGCCGACCGACTACACCAAGAGCTGCATCGAGTTCTGCAACAACTACGAGGTCGAGCGCCAGCGCACCGTCGGCTTCGTCCAGCTGCTCAAGGACCTCGACCTGTTCGAGGTGAAGACCGCCACCTTCACCCCGTTCAACCCCGACGGCGCCCCGGGCGAGCCGCAGAAGATCGCCGACTACTTCGGCGTCTCGGAAGCCAAGCTGAACGCCCTGCCCACCGAGAAGCTGATCGAGCTGCGCGACAACGGCGCCCTGCAGCAGATCTATGCCCACCTGATCTCGCTGGTTGGCTGGGATCGCCTGATCGCCCTGGCAATGGCCCGTCAGGCCCAGGCCGCCACGCCCGTCGCCGCGAACGCCTAGGGTCTTCCAACCCCTTCAGCGTCGCCTGAATTGACGCCGAGCCCTCTGCGGAGGCTCGGCGTTTTCCATTTGGCCCCCCCTGTTCGCCGGCAAGAGCGGAATGGGGTCAGGCGGACAGCCTTCGGGCGAGGATCGCCTCGAGCCGGCGGAGGGTCTCGGGCGGGGCGCCGGCGGGATCGCCCATGATCGCCGCGTCGAGGCAGCTGTCGATCGGTGAGGGCTCACGCGCTGCGGGCAGGGCGGCGAGCAGGCGGCGCAGCATCTGGCGGGCGAGGTCGACGTTGCGGCGCATCACCTCCAGCACCTCCTCGATGCCGACCGGCGCCTCGCTCTCGCGCCAGCAGTCGTAGTCGGTGACCATGCAGACGTTGGCGTAGGGCAGCTCCGCCTCGCGGGCGAGCCGCGCCTCGGGGATGGCGGTCATGCCGATCACGTCGCAGCCCCAGGAGCGGTAGAGCCGGCTCTCGGCCCGGGTCGAGAACTGCGGCCCCTCCATGGCCAGGTAGGTGGCGTTCTCGAACGGGGCGACCCCGCCTTCGCGCAGGACCGCGACGGCCATGGCCGACAGCCTCGGGCAGACCGGGTCGGCCAGCGAGACGTGCGCCGCCACCCCCTCGCCGAAGAAGCTCGCCGGCCGGTGGCGGGTGCGGTCGACGTACTGGCCGGCGACCGCGAAGGCGCCTGGCGGCAGGTCCTCGCGCAGCGAGCCCACCGCCGAGATCGACAGCAGGTCCGTGCATCCGGCCCGCTTCAGCACGTCGATGTTGGCGCGCATGTTGATCTCGCCGGGCAGCAGCCGGTGGCCGCGGCCGTGGCGGGGTAGGAAGACGACGGGCGCGCCCTCCAGCTCGCCGGTCAGCACCTCGTCGGAGGCCTCGCCCCAGGGACTGTCGATCCGCTGCCAGCGCGCGTTCTTCAGTCCCGGCAGCTCGTACAGGCCCGAGCCGCCGAGGACGCCCAGCTTCCAGCCGCTCACCGGGCGAACACGCTGCGGGTCAGGCAGGAGAAGACGAGGCGGCCGGCCTCGTCGAGCAGGTCGTGTTGGGCGATGACGATTCCCTTGCCCTCGCCGACCGGGTCCTTGCCCATGACGGTCATCCGCCCGCGCAGCAACTCGCCGGCCGGCGGGTTCTTCGCCCAGCGCAGGGCGTCGACGCCGACCCGCTTGGTCTGCGGCCACTCGGCGCTGGCGGCGGCGTCCAACCGGGTCCAGATGGCGTAGATCATCGCGTCCGGGCAGCCCTGCTCCGAGGTCCAGCCGGGACAGAAGCTGTCGATGAAGGCCGCCATGGCCGCCGCGTCGATGGGCGCCTCGCCGAGCGAGACGACCTGGCCGATCTGGATGTCGTCGAACAAGGCGGGCAAGCGGGTTCTCCTGCGTATGGCGGTGCGATTCGCAGATGATCCGCACCGGGCGCGGCGAGTCGAGCCATTTGCGCCGGTCGCAGCCCGGGCCATATAGGCAGGCGATGATCGCTGGTCGGGTCCTGAACGTTCTGCGCACGGCGGCGGCAGCCGCGGCCGCCCTGGTCATGGCCGGTCCGGGCGCCGCGCAGGGCTTCGGCCAGCCCAAGGCGCCGGTGTTCGGCGAGGTCGACACCGGCCACCTGGTGGCGGACCTCGTCCCGGAAAAGGCGTCGATCGCGCCGGGCGAGACCATCCACGTCGCGCTGCGCCAGCGCATCGACAAGGGCTGGCACACCTACTGGCGCAATCCGGGCGATTCCGGCGAGGCGACCCAGATCAAGTGGACCCTGCCGGCCGGCTGGCGCGCCGACGACATCGTCTGGCCGGCGCCCGACCGGCAGCCGACCGGCCCCCTGATGAACTACGGCTACTCCGGCGAGGTGCTGCTGCCGGTGGCGCTGACCGCGCCGGCGGATGCGACGCCCGGCCAGACAGTCGAGCTGACCGCCGCGGTCGCCTTCCTGGTCTGCGAAGAGATCTGCGTGCCGGAGGACGCCGTTCTCGGCCTGAGGCTCCCCGTCGCCGCCACGCCCGGGGGCCCGCATCCGCAATTCGGCAAGACCGTGGCCGCGGCGCTGGCCGCCGCGCCCAAGCCCGCGCCGCTGACCGCCGTCTTCGCGCGCGAGGGGGAGGCGCTGAAGCTGGCGGTGGCCGGCGCGCCGCTGGCCGGCGCCGACTTCGCCGACGCCTACTTCTTCCCGTTCGACGGCACGGCGATCGACCATGCCAAGCCGCAGGCGATCGAGCGCGGCCCGCAGGGCCTGACGCTGACCCTGACGCCCGGCTACGGCTTCCAGTCGCCCACCCCGCCCGCCGAGCTGGCCGGCGTGCTCAGCCTGGCCGATGGCCGCGCCTTCGAGATCAAGGCCCAGGCCGGGGCGCTGCCCGCCGAGGCCGCGGGGCTCGGCCCGCCGCCCGCGCGCGCCCCGCCGGCCGGCGGGGGTGGAGAACTCGGGCTGATCGCCGCCGTCGGCTTCGCCCTCCTGGGCGGGCTGATCCTCAACCTGATGCCCTGCGTCTTCCCGGTGCTGGCGATGAAGGCCGCAGGCCTCGCCCGTCACGCCCACGAGCGGCGCGAGGCGCAGCGCCAGGGGCTCGCCTTCCTGGCGGGCGTGCTGGCCACCTTCCTGGCGCTGGCCGGCCTGCTGATCGCGTTGAAGGAAGCCGGCGCCGTGGCCGGCTGGGGCTTCCAGCTGCAGTCGCCGCCGGTGGTCGCGGCGCTGTCGCTGCTGATGCTGGCCGTGGCCCTCAACCTCTCCGGCGTGTTCGAGGTCGGGACCTCCCTGCAGGGCGCCGGCTCGGGCCTGGCCTCGCAGCGGGGCATGGCGGGCGCCTTCTTCACCGGCGCGCTGGCGGTGGTGGTGGCCGCGCCCTGCACCGCGCCCTTCATGGCCCCGGCGCTCGGCTGGGCGCTGACCCAGAGCGCGGCGTCCGCGCTGGTGGTGTTCCTGGGGCTCGGGCTCGGCTTCGCCCTGCCGTTCGTGCTGGTGGCCTTCGTGCCGGGCCTCTTGACCCGGCTGCCGAGGCCCGGCCCCTGGATGGTCGGCTTCCGCAAGCTGCTGGCCTTCCCGATGTACGGGGCCGCCGCCTGGCTCGCCTGGGTGCTGACTGTGCAGGCCGGCGACATGGCGCTGGCCCGGCTGTTCGCCGCCGCCGTGGCGCTGGCGCTGGCCGGCTGGATGGCCGGGGTGGCCCAGCGGCGGCAGGCCCAGGGCGGCCGGCCGGTGCTGGCCGGCTCGGCCGCCGGGATGCTGGCCGCCGGCGCGCTCGCCGCGGCCGTCTGGCCGGGCTATCAGCCGGCGAGCGCCGCCGCGGCCCCGGCGAGCGCCGCCGACATCCCCTACGAAGCCTACAGCCCCGAGCGCCTGGCCTCGGTCCGCGCCGAGGGCCGGGCGGTGTTCGTCAACTTCACCGCTGCCTGGTGCATCACCTGCAAGGTCAACGAGCGCACGGCGCTGTCGACCGCCGAGGTGGCCGACGCCTTCCGCCGGACCGGCACGGTCTACCTGAAGGCGGACTGGACGCTGAAGGACGAGATCATCGCCGCCGAGCTGGCCCGCCACGGCCGGGCCGGGGTGCCGCTCTACCTCGTGTATGGAAGAGGCTCGCAGGACGGCGTTATTCTGCCGCAGATCCTGACCGGGAAGACGGTGGTCGAGGCCCTGGAGGCCGCCGCCGCCGGTTAGGCGAGCGATAGACCCGACCTCGCGATAGCCTGAGGAGCGCGCCGATGATCCCGCTGACCCGACGCCTCGTTCTCGCCGCCTGCGCTGCGACGCTGACCGCCCCCGCCGCGGCCGTCGCCGCCCCGGCCATCGGCCAGCCGGCCCCCGTCTTCCGCGCCGTCGACGCCGACGGCCGCACCCGCTCGCTCGACGAGTTCAAGGGCAAGACGGTGGTGCTCGAGTGGCACAACGGCGGCTGCCCGTACGTCCAGAAGTATTACAACGCCGGGGCCATGCAGAGCCTGCAGCGGCAGGCGACCGCCGACGGCGTCGTCTGGCTGACCCTGGTGTCCTCCGGGCCGGGCACGCAGGGCCACCTGACCCCGGCCGAGGCGAAATCCTGGAAGGCCGCCAACAAGGCCGGCTCGACCGCCCTGCTGCTCGACCCCGACGGCAAGGTCGGCAAAGCCTACGACGCCCGCACGACGCCGCACATGTACGTCGTCGATAAGACCGGGCGGCTGGTCTACATGGGCGGCATCGACGACAAGCCGGCCGCCGACCCGGCCAGCCTGAAGGGCGCCAAGAACTACGTCGCCGCCGCCCTCGCCGACCTCAAGGCCGGCCGCGCGGTGGCCACCCCGGTGACCCGGCCCTACGGCTGCAGCGTCAAGTACAAGGGGTAGGCGGGGGCGCCTGCCTTCTCTGTGCTGCGCCCGGAGGGCGTCGGGAGAGGGTCGCTCCGCGCCGGACCCTGGCGGATCCACGAGCGGAGAGGCCTGCGCCACCCCTCCTCCGACCCGCTGCGCGGGCCACCTCCTCCCACAAGGGGAGGAGGGCGCAGCAAGTGTCTGCGTGAGCTTGGCGCCCCTCACACCGGCGGGGCCGTGGGGGCGAGGATCACTTCGACATTGTCGTTGAGCAGGTAGGCCATGTCGCGCAGCGCCAGGCCGCGGGCCTTGGGG
>JAQVDF010000121.1 GCA_028698405.1 Phenylobacterium sp.
CTACCTGCCCGAAAGCGAACGCCGGGCCAGCGCCGAGGACCGCCCGCCCGAACCGCTCGACGCCAACGGCAAGGTCCGCCCGATGTGGCGCGACCCTCGGATCATCCACTTCCTGGCCTACGGCTTCCTGGTGGCCGTCTGCCAGACGGCCCAGGGCCAGACGCTGGGCTTTCTGATCATCGACACGCTGGACATGTCGCCGACCGAGGCCCAGGGCTTCATCGCCGTGGCGATGATGTTCGGCGCGGTGGCCGGCCTGCTCGCCCAGTGGGGCATCATCCGCATGTTCGACATGACGCCGCGCCAGCTGCTGCGCTGGGGCGTGGGCGTGGCCGCAGTCGGCAACCTGATCGTCGCGCTCTCGCCGGGCTACTGGAGCGTGGTGGTCGGCTATGCGGTCTCCAGCCTGGGCTTCGGCTTCGCCCGCCCCGGCTTCACGGCGGGCGCCTCGCTGGCGGTGAACATGGGCGAACAGGCGCGGGCGGCGGGCGCCATCGCGGCGGTCAACGGCGTCAACGTGGTGCTGGCCCCGGCCTTCGTTTGGCTCTACCGGCACCTGTCCTGGGGGCCGTTCGTGCTCAACGCGCTGATCCTGGTGGGCCTGTTGATCTACGCCTTCCGCAACACCCAGCTGAAGAACGCCGACCCCAAGCCGGCGACCCGCGAGGACGCCACCATGGCCACGCTGGAAAAACGCAACGAGGGCGGTGGGATCTAGAGCCGGGCCTCGGTCCTGAGCCGGCGCACCATGTCCATCGAGAGGTAGCCGTCGGCGGTCAGGCCGCGCGACTTCTGCCAGGCGCGCAGGGCCGCGCGGGTGTTGACGCCGACCACGCCGTCGGGCGCGCCGGGGTCGAAGCCCAGCGCCGCCAGCGCCCGCTGGGCCGCCTGCCGGTCGGCCAGCGCCAGCCCCACCTCCTCCGGCCAGGCCTTCGCCAACGGCCCCATGCCCGCGAAGCGGTCGGCCAGCAGTCCGACCGCCAGGGCGTAGGCCGTCGAGTTGTTGTACTTGCGGATCGCGAAGTGGTTGGGGAACAGCAGGAACAGCGGCCCGCCCGCGCCGGACGGGGCGATGAGCTGGGCCGGCGCGGCCCGGTCGGCGGCGGCCCAGGGGCGGCCGTCGGCGCGGCGCACGCCCCGCGCTTCCCACCAGTCGGGCGTCTCCTTAGGGCCCTCGGTGAGCGAGAAGTCGAATCCCGACGGGACGGTGACCTCGCGGGCCCAGGTCTCGCCGCGGCGCCAGCCGGCCTTGGCCAGCAGGTTCGCGGCCGAGGCCAGCGCATCGGCCGCCGAGCCCCAGAGGTCGCGCCGGCCGTCGCCGTCGCCGTCCACGGCGGTGGAGAGGTAGGTGGTGGGAATGAACTGGGTCTGGCCGAAGGCGCCCGCCCAGCTCCCCTTGAGCCGGCTGCGCGGATGCTCGCCCGAAGCGATGATCTGAAGCGCGGCGACCAGCTCGCCCTCGGCCCAGGCGCGCCGGCGACCGTCGGCGGCCAGCGTCGCCATCGAACGGATGATGTCGAAGTCTCCGAGGATGCTGCCGAATCCGGACTCCTGGGCCCAGATGCCCATCAGGATCTCGCGCGGCACGCCGTAGCGGCGCTCGATGGCCGGGAAGAAGGGCTCGTTGCGCCGGCGCATGCCGATGTCGATGCGGCTCTGGGTGAGCGCGGCCTTGATGTAGGCGCTGACCGGGCGCGAAAACTCCGGCTGGGCGCCGTCCAGCGCCGAGACCCGGTCGTTGGGCGTCAGGCCGGCGAGTTCGCGGTCGAGCACCGCCTTCGGCACGATGCCGGCCGCCAGCGCTCTGGCCCGGAAGTCCTGCAGCCACTCGTTGAAGCCCATCGGGCCCGCAGGCGGGGGCGGCAGAGCGCTCCCGGACGGGACCGCGACTTGCCCGGCGGCGGGACCTGCGGCGGAGCCGGCGAGCAGCAGGGCGAGGAAGACTCTACGGTGCATGCGGGGAAACCTAGCCTGCGTCGGATGAACGGCGGAACACGAAGTCGTTCAAATGGCCGCGACACGCCGCGTGCGTTGACTCGCGCCCCCTCTGCCCGTATATGCCGCCGCTCTGTCGCCGCCCCGCGAGGGGTGGGCGTTCATTCGCGTTCAGACGAAGATTAGGTCATGAAGGTCAGAAGCTCGCTCAAGTCGCTCAAGACGCGTCACCGCGACTGCCAGCTCGTGCGCCGCAAGGGCCGAATCTACGTCATCAACAAGACCGACCCGCGCTTCAAGGCCAAGCAGGGCTGATCCGGCGCGCGTAGCGCCGACGGCCCATGCCCAAGGCGGTCCTCTGGGACATCGGCAACGTCATCGTGCGCTGGGATCCGCGCACGCTCTATTCCAAGATCTTTCCCGACCCGGCCGAGCGCGACCGCTTCCTGGCCGAGGTCTGCACCATGGCCTGGCACGAGGCCCACGACCGCGGCGTCCGTTTCGAGGACAACCGCGCCGAGCTGATCGCCCGCCACCCCGAATTCGAAGACGCCATCCGCGCCTGGGGCGACCGCTGGTGGGAGATGTTCTCCGGCCCGATCGCCGAGACCGAGGCGGCCATCGAGGCGCTGCACGCCCGCGGCGTGCCGATGTACGGCCTCTCCAACATCTCCCAGCACACCATCGAAGGCACCTTCGCCATGAGCCCGGCGTTCGGCCGGCTATCCGGCGTCGTGGTGTCCGGCGAGGTGGGCCTGACCAAGCCCGACCCGGCGATCTTCGCCCTGACCTGCGATCGGTTCGGCTACGCCCCGCGGGAGCTGCTGTTCGTCGACGACAGCCCGCGCAACATCGAGAGCGCCCGGGCGCTGGGCTTCGACGTCCATCTCTTCGACGATCCGGGCGCGCTGGTCCCGGCGCTGGAGGCGCGGGGCCTGCTCTAGCCGCGGCCGCCGAACTCGCGCATCAGTTCGGCCAGGCGGGGTTCGGCGACCAGTCCGGCGGCTTCGGCGGCGGGAAACCAGCGGCGCTCGCGCTGGCCCTTCTCGGGCCACGTCGCGTGTTCCTCGCGGACGGCGAGGGGGAAGACCTCGACCTCGACGGGCTGCAGCGCCCTGCTCTTGAGCCGCTTGTCGTAGTCGTAGCCGCCGACCGGCTCGGTCCAGACGTCTCCGGTGACGCCGGCCTCTTCGATCGCCTCCTGGGCGGCGGTTTCCGATCCGCTCAGGCCGGTGATCGGCCAGCCCTTGGGGATCACCCAGCGGCGGGTCTCGCGGGAGGTGATCAGCAGAATCTCGATGCGGCCGTCCGCATCGCGCCGCCAGGGGAGGGCGGCGTACTGGGTCAGCGGTCCCTTGCGGACCTTCGGCATCTCATCCGAAGGCGCGGTCTGCCGCCCGCGCCAGTCCGTAGAAGAGGGCGCCCATCAGTCCCGCCATGGGCATGGTGAAGATCCAGGCCCAGACGATGCGGCCGGCCACGTTCCAGCGCACCGCAGACATCCGGCGGGCCGAGCCGACGCCGACGATGGCCCCGGTGATGGTGTGGGTGGTCGAGACCGGGATGCCCAGGTTGGTGAAGAAGAACAGGGTGATGGCCCCGCCGGTCTCGGCGCAGAAGCCCTGCTGCGGCGACAGTCGGGTGATCTTCGAGCCCATGGTGTGGACGATGCGCCAGCCGCCGAACATCGTCCCCAGCGCGATGACTATGTAGCAGCTGATCGCGACCCAGGTCGGCACGTAGAAGGTGTCGCCCAGGTGGCCGTGCGAGAACAGCAGCACGGCGATGATCCCCATGGTCTTCTGCGCGTCGTTGCCGCCGTGGCCCAGCGAGTAGAGCGAGGCCGAGACGAGCTGCAGCTTGCGGAAGGTGGAATCGGCCATGGCCGGCGTCGCCCGCGCGAACAGCCAGGAGACGATCAGCACCAGCACCAGGGCCAGCGAGAAGCCGAGGGTCGGCGAGACGACGATACCCGAGGCGGTCTTCAGCACCCCCTGCCAGACCACCGCCGAGAAACCGGTCTTTGCCAGGCCCGCCCCGATCAGGCCCCCGATCAGGGCGTGCGAGGACGAGGAGGGGATGCCCAGCCACCAGGTGAGGATGTTCCAGCCGATGGCCCCCATCAGCGCTCCGAAGATCACCGCGTCGGTGATGATCCCCGGGTCGATTATCCCCCTGCCGACCGTGTTGGCGACGTGGACGCCGAAGAAGAAGTAGGCCGCGAAGTTGAAGAAGGCGGCGAAGCCCACCGCGACCAGCGGCGGCAGCACCCGCGTCGCCACCACCGTGGCGATCGAATTCGCCGCATCGTGCAGCCCGTTCAGGAAGTCGAACGCTAGCGCGACCGCGATCAGCACGATCAGCAGCAGCGAGACGCCGCCAAGGTCCACGTGCGGCTCCCTAGAGGTGCTCGATCAGCACGCCGCTGATCCGGTTGGCCACGTCCTCGAAGCGGTCCACCACCTTCTCGAGGTGGTCGTAGATCTCGGCCCCGACGATGAAGGCCATCGGGTCGGTCCGGCCGCGGCCCTTGTAGAGCATGTTCATGCCGGCGTCGTAGAGGTGGTCGGACTCCTCCTCCAGCCGGGTGACCTCTTCGGTCAGCACGTTCAGCCGGGCGGCGTTGGCGCGCATCTGGCGCAGCAGCGGCGTCGACTCCACCGTGATGTCGGCCGCCTTGACGATGATGTCCCCCATGGTGCGCATGTGGTCCTCGAACTCGCGCACCTCGTAGAGAGTGATGGCCTTGGCCGTCCTGTGCATCTGGTCGACGGCGTCGTCCATCGAGGAGATCAGGCCGCGGATGTCCGAGCGGTCGAAGGGGGTGATGAAGGTCCGGCGCACGGCCAGCAGCACCTCACGGGCGATTTCGTCGGCCTCGTTTTCGTGCTGGGCGATCTTCTGGCACCAGTCGGGCACCGCATCGCCGCCCTCCAGGAGCTGGCGCAGGGCATGGGCCCCTTGGCTCAGGATGCGGGCGTGGCTGTCGAACAGCTCGAAGAAGCGCTCCTCCTTGGGCATGAGCGCCTGAAACCACCGCATCGTCCGTCCCCGCGTAAGCTGCTGCGCGCGCCATAGGCCCCGCGCTCTTGCCTGTAAACCCTCCGGGCCCGGCTATCTCGGCCGCCCGGCGCGAACCAGCTCGAGGAATTCCTGGCGGGTGCGCGGATCGTCGCGCACCTCGCCGAGCAGCGTGCTGGTCGTCAGCAGCGAGCCCGGCGTGTTGACCCCGCGCATGGTCATGCAGCTGTGCTCGGACTGGATCACCACTCCCACGCCCTTGGGCTGGAGGATGTCCTGGATGGCCTCGGCGATCTCCGACGTCAGCTTCTCCTGGATCTGCAGCCGGCGGGCGAAGCCGTTGACCACCCGGGCCAGCTTGGAGATCCCCACCACCCGGTTGCGCGGCAGGTAGCCGACATGGGCGCGGCCCAGGAACGGCAGCATGTGGTGCTCGCAGAAGCTCACCACCCGGATGTCGGTCAGCACCACCAGCTCGTCGTAGCCGCCGACCTCCTCGAAGGTCTTCTCGAGATAGGCCCTGGGGTCGGCGTCGTAACCGGAGAACAGCTCGCGGTAGGCCCGGGCGACGCGGGCCGGCGTCTCCAGCAGGCCCTCGCGGCTCGGGTCATCGCCCGCCCACTCGATGAGCGTGCGCACGGCCGCCTCGGCGTCAGCCTGGGTGATCAGGGATGGGGGCATGGTCGGGCTCCGCGTCGATCCGTCTCAACGATACTACTGCAGCCGAGGTTCAAGCGGCGGATGACAGCGCCAGGGCCCGCCGCTAGGTTCCGCGCCTTCTTTCCACCACCGATCCCAAGGGGCGCCTGCCATGGCTGATGACAGCTCGAACATCGACGTGCTCAACTCCACGGCGCAGTCTCAGCTCAAGAGCATCATCGAGCGGATCGAGCGGCTGGAAGCGGAGAAGGCCGAGGTGGCCGAACAGATCAAGGAAGTGATGGCCGAGGCAAAGGGCAACGGCTTCGACACCAAGATCCTCCGCAAGGTCGTGCGTCTGCGCAAGCAGGACCGGGCCAAGCGGCAGGAGGAAGAGGCGATTCTCGATCTCTACTTGTCCGCGCTCGGAGAGATTTGAAGCGCAAGCCGCCGGATAGGAAGGCGCAGGCCAAGCGGGCCGCGCTGAACGCGCTGCGCCGCGCTCGCCGCAAGGCCGAGCGTGCGGGCGTCAAGCTGTCGGAATGGGAGGGTGAGTTCCTCGGCAGCGTCGAGGATCGCCTGAAGACCTTCGGCCGCGCCTTCGGCGATCCGGAGAAGGGGGCGCCCGGCGAGGCGCTCTCGGCGCTGCAGCACCTCAAGCTCAAGGAGATCGCCGCCAAGGCGGCCGGCGAGAAGAAACCCCTCGCTCGTCGCCGCCGTACGCGCGGTAAGCCGAAGGAGGCCGAGTGACATGCCCCTCCCGCCCCAGCTCGAACCCTATCTGAAGTCGGGTTACGGCCGGCTCGCCGAGCACCAGCTCACCCTGGCGCGGATGCTGTTCGAGCGGGTGCTGGCGGGCGCGCCGGACCATCCGCCGGCGCTGCGCGGACTGGGGATCACCCTGTTCCGTATGGGCCGTGGCGAGGAGGCGCTGGCGAAGCTGCGACGCGCGGCCGAGCTCGGCCAGCCGCGGG
>JAQVDF010000122.1 GCA_028698405.1 Phenylobacterium sp.
GCCGCCTCGGGCGCAGCTTCCGGGGCCTTGGCCTTCGGCGTCTCGGCGGGCGTCTCCGCCGCCTGCGGCCTGGGCGACGGCGGGGCGGCCCCCTCGCCCGACAGCCTCGCGATGGGCGTGTTGACCTTCACCTCCTGGGTCCCCTCGGGCACCAGGATTTCTTCCACGACGCCGTCGTCGACGGCCTCGACCTCCATAGTCGCCTTGTCGGTCTCGATCTCGGCGATCACGTCGCCGGCGGCGACCTTGTCGCCCACCTTCACGTGCCACTTGGCGAGCGCGCCCTCCTCCATGGTGGGCGACAGGGCGGGCATCAGAACATCGACGGGCATGGCTTCAGGCGCTCGGCGTGGCTGCGACGCGGCAGGTCATGAGAACTCCTTGGACAGGTGGGCCAGCTCGTGGGCGTGGGCCTCCCAGTTGCGGCCGTCGAAGGCGGTGACGTGCAGCGTCAGCCCCTCCACCTCGTCCAGACAACGGGCGTTGACGCTCCACCCGTCCGGGTTGGACCGCGGGCGGTAGAAGCTCTTGATCCCGCACTCGGCGCAGAACAGGTGCCGCGCCGTGCGCGTGTTGAAGGTGTATTCGCTCAGCCGCTCGGCGCCCTTGAGCAGCCGGAAACGGCTCTCCGGCACGATGACGTGCACGTAGCCGGACTTGGCGCACATCGAGCAGTTGCAGGTCTGGGCCTCCACCACGGGCGGCAGGCTGACCTCGAAGCGCACGCCGCCGCAGTGGCAGCCGCCCACCCGCCAGGAGAAGGCGTCGGCCGCGCTAGCCACGGTAGCTCACCGCCTTGGCGGCCTTCACGATCCGCTCGACCGACGGCAGCGACAGGGCCTCCAGGTTGGCCGCGTAGGGCAGAGGCACGTCCTCCTGGTGCACCCGCGCGGGCGGCGCGTCCAGCCAGTCGAAGGCGTGTTCGATCACTCGGGCGATCACCTCGGCGCCGACGCCCATCGGCCCCCAGCCTTCCTCGACGGTGACCAGCCGGTTGGTCTTCTTGACGCTCTCGACGACCGTCTCGTGGTCGAGCGGGCGAAGGGTGCGAAGGTCGATCACCTCGGCATCGATGCCGTCTGCGGCCAGCTCCTCGGCCGCCTTCAGCGCCAGGCCCACCATCCGCGAGTGGGCCACGAGCGTCACGCCGTCGCCTTCGCGGCGGATCTTGGCCTTGCCGAGCGGCACGACCCAGTCGTCGACTTCCGGGACGTCGAACTCCTGGCCGTAGAGCATCTCGTGCTCCAGGAAGACGACCGGGTTCGGGTCACGGATCGCCGCCTTGAGCAGGCCCTTGGCGTCGGCGGCGTCGTAGGGGGCGACCACCTTCAGCCCGGGCACGTGGGCGTACCAAGCCGAATAGTCCTGGCTGTGTTGGGCGGCGACGCGGGCCGCAGCCCCGTTCGGCCCGCGGAACACCACCGGGCAGCGGATCTGGCCGCCGGACATGTAGTTGGTCTTGGCCGCCGAATTGATGATCTGGTCGATCGCCTGCATGGCGAAGTTCCAGGTCATGAACTCGACGATGGGCTTGAGGCCGGCCATCGAGGCCCCGACGCCGAGCCCCGCGAAGCCGTGCTCGGTGATCGGGGTGTCGACCACCCGACGGTCGCCGAACTCCTGCAGGAGGTCGCGGCTGACCTTGTAGGCGCCCTGATATTGGGCGACTTCCTCGCCCATCAGGAACACGGTCTCGTCGCGGCGCATCTCCTCGGCCATGGCGTCGCGCAGGGCGTCGCGGACGGTCTGGCGGATCATCCTGGCGCCTTCCGGCAGCTCGGGATCCTTCAGCGGCTCGGCCGCCGGGCGTACGGCCGCCGGCCCCTCGCCTTCCGGACGGTCGGCCTTGGCCTCGGCCGGGCCCTTCTTCTCCGGATCGCCGGAGGGCTCCTTCGCCGCCGGCTCGGGCTTCGCCTCGGCCTTCGGCGCAGGCTTGGCTCCGCCCGCCTCACCCTCGCCGCGCAGCCGGGCGATGGGGGTGTTGACCTTCACGTCCTCGGAGCCCTCGGGCACGAGGATTTCTTCGATCACCCCGTCGTCGACCGCCTCGACCTCCATGGTCGCCTTGTCGGTCTCGATCTCGGCGATGACGTCGCCGGCGGAGACCTTGGCGCCCACCTTCACGTGCCACTTGGAGAGCGTGCCCTCCTCCATGGTCGGCGAGAGGGCCGGCATCAGTACGTCCGTCACTGCGCCGCCTCCACGTAGACGTCGGTGTAGAGCTCGGAGGGATCGGGTTCGGGCGAGGTGCGGGCGAATTCGGCGGCGTCGGCGACGATCGCCTTCACCTCCGAGTCGATCTCGCGCAGCGCCGCCTCGTCTGCGAAGCCGCGGGCTTCCAGCAGTTCCCGCAGGTGGTCGATGGGATCGCGCGTCTTGCGCACCTCCTCCACCTCCTCGCGGGTGCGGTACTTGGCCGGGTCGCTCATCGAGTGGCCGCGGTAGCGGTAGGTCTTCATCTCCAGGATGTAGGGCCCCTCGCCGCTGCGGGCGTGCTCGGCGGCCTTGGCGGCGGCGTCGCGGACGGCCAGCACGTCCATCCCGTCCACCTCCTCGCCCGGGATGCGGAACGATGCGCCGCGCCGGAACAGCCGCGTCTCGGCGCTGGACCGCTGGATGGCGGTGCCCATGGCGTACTGGTTGTTCTCGATGATGTAGACGGCCGGGAGGCTCCACAGCTCGGCCATGTTGAAGCTCTCGTAGACCTGGCCCTGGTTAGCCGCCCCGTCGCCGAAATAGACGAAGGTCACCTTGCCGTTGCCCCGGTAGCGGTTGGCGAAGGCCAGGCCCGTGCCGAGGCTGACCTGGGCCCCGACGATGCCGTGGCCGCCGTAGAAGTCGGCTTCGGTCGAAAACATGTGCATCGACCCCCCCTTGCCCTTGGAGGAGCCGCCGGCGCGGCCGGTCAGTTCGGCCATCACCTCACGCGGGTCCATGCCGCAGGCCAGCATGTGGCCATGGTCGCGATAACCGGTGATGACCTGGTCGCCGTCCTGCTTGATCGCCTGGACGCCGACCGCGATCGCCTCCTGGCCGATGTAGAGGTGGCAGAAGCCGCCGATCAGTCCCATGCCGTAGAGCTGGCCAGCCCGCTCCTCGAAGCGGCGGATCAGCAGCATGTCCCGGTAGTATTTGAGAAGCTCGTCCTTGCCGGCGGCCCGCTCGGGCGCCTCGTTCGATGCTTCGGCTTTCGCGGCCTGCCGCGCACGCGCCATCGACGTCTCCCAGAACCCGTGTCGCGAGCCCTAACTCCGGACCGCGGCCTGCGGGTCCCGGCTAGTGCTCGATGCGGATCACATAGTCTCTCGGATCGCTGTAGCCTAGCAGGGAGCGGGCGCGCTCTTCGAGAAGATCGCGTGACAGGCTGGAATCGCGCAGCAGCTTGGCCCTGACCTCGAGATCAGCCCGCTCGGCCTGCAGCAGGGCCAGTTCGTGACGCTTGGCCGCGAGTTCGGCGTCCCGCACCGGCGAGGAGAGCAGCCCGCGTTCGCCGGTCAGCGCATGGAAGCCGAAATAGAAGATGAGGAACGCCAGCGCGGCGGTCGAAAAATAGGGACGCAGTCTGACGAGCAAGGGGTCGAATCCGGAAGGGAGGATCGGCGCCGACCAACCTGCCGCAGGATGCTTAATTCCACGCTAACCGAGAAGCTTAGCCGTAGAATCTACCTCCCGCGCGAAGCGGCGGGAGGGGGACCGCGCGCCGAGCGCAGCGAAAGATCGCGGGGTGGAGGGGCGGGCCACGCGCGCGGCCCCGCCCCGGGTCCCTACTCCGCCGCCATCGAGAGCAGTCGATGCGCTTCAGCAGCGGCCTGCCCCCTCCACCAGTCGCTCTTCGGCGACTGCTCCCCCTCCCGTCGCTTCGTGGGGGAGGAAGGAGCAAGCGCAAGCGGGACGGCTAGGCCGCGCGGATCGCGCCGCGGCCCGCGAACAGGGCCTGGTCGCCGAGCTCTTCTTCGATCCGCAGGAGCTGGTTGTACTTTGCCATGCGGTCCGAGCGCGACAGCGAGCCGGTCTTGATCTGGCCGCAGTTGGTGGCGACCGCCAGGTCGGCGATCGTGGAGTCCTCTGTCTCGCCCGAGCGGTGGCTCATCACGGCGGTGTAGGAGGCCCGATGGGCCATGTTCACCGCGTCAAGAGTCTCCGACAAGGTGCCGATCTGGTTGACCTTCACCAGGATGGAGTTGGCCAGGCCGCGGCTGATGCCGTCGGACAGGCGGGCCGGGTTGGTCACGAACAGGTCGTCGCCGACCAGCTGCACCCTGCCGCCCAGCCGGTCGGTGAGGATTTTCCAGCCGTCGAAGTCGTCCTCGGCGCAGCCGTCCTCGATGGAGACGATCGGGAACTGACCGACGAGCGATTCCAGGTAGTCGACCATGCCGCCCGGCTCGAGCGTCTTGCCCTCGCCCGCCATCACGTACTTGCCGTCCTTGAAGAACTCGGTGGAGGCGACGTCCAGGCCCAGCACGAAATCCTCCCCGGGGCGGTAGCCCGCGGCTTCGCCGGCCTTCATGATGAAGCTCAGCGCCTCCTGCGAGCTGGCGAGGTTCGGCGCGAAGCCGCCCTCGTCGCCGACGTTGGTCGAATGTCCGGCGTCGTGCAGCGCCTTCTTCAGGGCGTGGAAGATTTCGGCGCCCATCCGCAGCGCCTCGGCGAAGGTGTCGGCGCCGGCCGGCAGGATCATGAACTCCTGCACGTCGATCGGATTGTCCGCGTGCGCCCCGCCGTTGATGATGTTCATCATCGGCACCGGCAGGATGCGGGCCGAAACCCCGCCCACGTACTTGTAAAGCGGCAGGCCCGCGCTGCCGGCGGCGGCCTTGGCGGCGGCGAGGCTGACGCCGAGGATGGCGTTGGCGCCCAGCCGGCTCTTGTTCGGCGTGCCGTCCAGCTCGATCAGCATCTTGTCGATGCGGCGCTGGTCCTCGGCGTCCTGGCCCGACAGCGTGTCGAAGATCTCGCCGTTGACCGCGTCCACCGCCTGGGTGACGCCCTTGCCGAGGTAGCGCGACTTGTCGCCGTCGCGCTTCTCCACCGCCTCGTGGGCGCCGGTGGAGGCGCCGGAAGGCACGGCCGCGCGCCCCAGCGAGCCGTCCTCCAGCAGGACGTCCACTTCGACCGTCGGATTGCCTCGGCTGTCGAGGATTTCGCGTGCGGTGATGTCGACGATCTCGGTCATGGCGGCCTCAGTCTGGGTCTGGGAGGCGCCTGCCTTAGCCCATGCCGCGGCGCCCCGGCAACGCTCGGCTTGACTCCGCATCGCGCCGCTTCGCTGATGGCCGCAGCGAAGGAGGAGCGCACATGCTGCTGGTGGAACGCCCGGCCGAGGGAGTCGCGATCGTCGTCCTCGACCGGCCCGAGGCGATGAACGCGCTGTCCAAGGCGCTGCGGGCCAAGCTGCACGAGACCCTGCAGGCGCTGGACGCCGACCCCGGGGTTCGGGCGATCGTGCTGACCGGCGCCGGCGAGCGAGCCTTCTGCGCAGGCCTCGACCTGAAGGAGCTGGGGTCGGATCCGGAGGGCATGCGGGCCGCCAACGCCACCGATCCGGCCGAGAATCCGGCCCGTGCGGTGCTCGCTTGCAGGAAGCCGGTGATAGCGGCCGTGAACGGCGTGGCCATCACGGGCGGATTCGAGCTGGCGCTGGCCTGCGACGTGATCATCGCCTCGGAGAGCGCCCGCTTCGCCGACACGCATGCCCGGGTCGGCATCACCCCCGGCTGGGGCCTGTCGCAGAAGCTGCCCCGGCTGATCGGCCCCTATCGCGCCAAGGAGCTCTCGCTGACCGGCAACTTCCTGGACGCGCGCACGGCCGCCGACTGGGGGCTGGTGAACCGCGTCGTGCCGCCCGACGACCTGCTGCCCGTGGCGCGCAAGCTCGCCTCGGAGATGGCGCAGATCGACGCCGACATGCTGATCCTGCAGAAGCGGCTGATCGACGACGGCTACGCCCTGTCGCTGAAGGAAGGCCTGGCCTTCGAGCACGAGCGCTCCAGCGCGCACAACGCCGGCGTCACGCCACAGATGGTCGAGGAACGCCGCGCGGCCGTGCAGGCCCGGGCCCGCGCCCAGGCCTGACCGCGGGAATGGCGCTCGAACTTCGCGAGTTCCGGGCGAGCCGCTACCGCTCGCTCACCCGCATCGCCTATCCGGTATCCGACCTCGAGGTGTTCGTCGGCGGCAACGGCGTCGGCAAGACCAACATCTACCGGGCGCTGGAGCTGGTCCGCTCGGCGGCGGCGAACACCCTGGGCCTGGACCTCGCCCAGGAGGGCATGGCGTCGGCCATGTGGGCCGGCCCCCGAATGCGCAATGCGCCGGCGCAGATGAGCTTTTCGGTCGGCCTCAGCGAGCCCGGCCGAGCCCGGCCGAGCTACCGCTACGAAGTGGTGGTGGGCTTCCCCCAGCGGGTCGCCGCCCCCGCCTTCGACCAGGAGCCGCAGGTGAAGGAGGAGACGCTGACCTTCCTGGGCGGTCGCCGGCCGGTGCAGCTCCTGCACCGCAAGGGCCCTTCCCTGGCCGCCCGGG
>JAQVDF010000123.1 GCA_028698405.1 Phenylobacterium sp.
TGGGCGTGAACGGGCGGGCGTAGACTTCCGCGGGCGTGCGGCCGTCCTGCGAGATGATCGGCAGCAGCCCGCCCGGACCTTGGGTGTGAAAGCCCGCCAGCGGCGCCTGCGGCAGCGGCCCGCCGGCCTGGAACGAATGCCCGCCGGGCAGGGTGATGACCGCCTGGCCGCCCAGCAGGGTCTCGGCCTCGACGGGCGTCTCGGAAAGGGTGAACAGGTCCTCGGTGACCAGCGGGTCGCCCGGCCGCTCCGGCGCCAGGGCGTTGCGCCATCCGGGCTCGGCCTTGCCGGCCACCTTGGCCAGCGAGACCCGCACCACCGGCTCGCCCGCTTTGGGATCCCCGGTCGTGGCGATCAGCACGACCATCATGGTCAGGAACATCAGCCCGGAGGCGAGCGCGCCGAAATAGGGATTGCCCATCAGGGCGCGGGCGCTCTGAGCGGCCGTGCGCCGAGGCTCCGGCGGCGGCGCTGCGGTGTAGGCAGGCTTCTTCGAGAACGTCGGCAAGGTCGATCCCCCGCCTGCGACCCTGCCGCCATATGGTTAATGAAGGGCTATCCGGTCAGCCTCCTCTCCCCCGACACGAAGTGCGAGGGGGGAGGGGGCCCGATGCCCGCCTACTTCTGCGCGGGCTTGGGCGGCGCGGCGGCGATGTTCGCCTTGGGCGAGATGACGCCGGCCAGCTTGGCTTCGGGCTTCGGCAGCTTGGGCGTGGCGGCCACCGAGCCGTACTTCAGGACGTCCATCCCCCGGGCGAGCTGGAAGTCGCCCTTCTCGGCGTCGAAGTCTTCCGGCGGAGCCTCGGCCGGCTCGTGGGCGCCGCGGCGCTTCTTGCCTTCGTCGGCGTTCAGCGCGTTGCGGAACGAGGCCTCGGAGAACTGGAAGGCGCGGTTGGCGATCTGCTGGGCCTCTTCCAGGCTCTGGGCCACCTCGAGGTCCGGGTCGATCCCGGTGCGCTGGATGGAGCGGCCGGAGGGGGTGTAGTAGCGCGCCGTAGTCAGCTTCAGCGCGCCGTCCATGCCGCCCCGCAGCGGGATGACGGTCTGCACCGAGCCCTTGCCGAAGCTGGTCAGGCCGACGATCTCGGCCCGCTTGCGGTCCTGCAGGGCGCCGGCCACGATCTCGGCCGCCGAGGCCGAACCGTTGTTGATGATCACCACGATCGGCAGGCCGGCGGCGATGTCGCCGGGCCGGGCGTTGTAGCGCTCGACGTCGCGCGGATCGCGGCCCCGCTGGGAGACGATCTCGCCGCCGTCCAGGAACAGGTCGGAGACGCCGACCGCCTGGTCGAGCAGGCCGCCCGGATTGTTCCGCAGGTCGAGCACCAGCCCCTTCATGTGCGGGTTCTTGGCCCGCAGGTTGGTGAAGGCCGCCTCGGCTTCGTCGGTGGTCTTCTCGTTGAACGAGGCGATCCGCAGATAGCCGTAGTCGCCCTCCATGCGGACGGTGACGATCTTCGGCTTGATCACCTCGCGGACGATCTTGACGTCGAACGGGTCGGACTTCTCGCGGGCGATGGTCAGGGTGACCGCCTCGCCCGGCTTGCCGCGCATCTGCTTGACCGCCTCGTTGACCGTCAGACCCAGCACGCTCTCGCCGTTCACGGCGGTGATGTAGTCGCCGGCCTTGATGCCGGCCTCGGCGGCCGGAGTGCCGTCCATCGGCGAGATCACCTTGACCACGCCGTCCTCGCTGGTGACCTCGATGCCCAGCCCGCCGTACTCGCCGCGGGTCTGGTCGCGCATGTCGTCGAAGCTCTCCGGGTTCAGGTAGCCGGAGTGCGGGTCGAGCGAGTTGAGCATGCCGTCGATGGCGGCCTCGATCAGCTTGGTGTCGTCCACCTCGGTGACGTACTGGCGCTGGACGGTGTTCATCACGTCGCCGAACAGCTCGAGCATGCGGTAGGTCTTTACGCGTTCGGGAGCGGCCGCGGTGGCGGTCTGGCTCACGTAGGCCATGGTGCCTGCGCCCAGGACGAACGCCGATGCGCCGATCAGGAGATACTTCTTCATTCGCCCGCCAACAGGCTCCCTTGCGGCTGCGCCGCGGTTACGTTCAAGCGCCCCCCAGCAGCTCGCCTCAGCCCGACTTCGGCTCTTCGAGCCAACGACCGGGGTCCACCGGCACGCCCCGCTCTCGGACTTCCAGATAGAGCTCGGACCGCGATTGTCGACCATCGGGCATCGCACCGACAGGCGAACCTGCCGCGACGGATTGTCCGACACCGAGGTTCGCCCGGTCCAGGCCCGCCAGTACGAGATGGTATCCACCGGTCAGCCGCAATATCAAGATGACGCCCCAGCCTTTGACCGGCCCGACGTATTCCACCACGCCCTCGCCGGGGGCCCGCACCGCAGCGCCCGGATCGGTGGCGATGGCGATTCCGTTCGACTTGCCGCCGCCCAGGATGGCGTCGCCGAACCCGTAGGCGAAACTGCCGGGCGCGGGCGCGACCAGCCGCTCCGGCGGGATTCCCGGGGGCAGCTCGCGCTGGGCCATCTGGCCGCGCAGACCCAGCCCTTCG
Organism: Phenylobacterium sp.; assembly: GCA_028698405.1. Classification (GTDB taxonomy): domain Bacteria; phylum Pseudomonadota; class Alphaproteobacteria; order Caulobacterales; family Caulobacteraceae; genus Phenylobacterium. The sequence goes on from JAQVDF010000123.1 coordinate 2,526, forward strand.
GGATCCAGCAGCCCGTCGTCGGGCGGCCGGTCGTCCGCCCGCTCGCTTTCGGCCGTGAACAGCGCCTCGCTGGCCACGGCGGCCAGGCGGCGCTGGCGGGCGATCTCGCGTCCCTGGGCGGCGTAGGCCCGGGCCCGGTCCTGCAGCACCGGCGTCATCGCCTTGACCAGGATGGCTCCGCGCACCGCGGCCCGGGCGTCGTTCGGGCTGACCAGCAGGGCGGGCGGCGGGTCGCGCCGGAACTGAAGCAGCAGCGTCAGCAGCCGGGCCAGGTGGTTGAGGTTGCGGCCCTGCTCGGCGGTCAACACCGTTTCGGCCATGTAGAGCCGCTGCAGCCGGGCGCGGGTCGCGGCGCTGTCGGCCTGGGCGATCGCCAGCCCCGCCGCGCCCAGCGCCAGCGCCGCCCCGGCGGGGGCGGCGTAGCGGAGGGTCCGGGCGGCGAGCGATGCGGTCATGCGCCTCTGCGTTAGTCGCGGTGATAGGGCCCGCCGGCCAGGATGGTGACGGCCCGGTAGATCTGCTCGGCCAGCATCACCCGGGCCAGCGCGTGCGGCCAGGTCTGCGGACCGAAGGCCAGCTTACGCGCCGATGTGTTGAGGATTTGCGCGTCCAGCCCGTCCGCGCCGCCGATCGCGAAAGCGAGCTTGCGCGCCCCCTGGTCGCGCAGCCTGGCGATGTCGGCGGCGAAGGCTCGGGAGGCCAGCGCCGTCCCGTGCTCGTCGCAGGCGATCACCTGGGCGTCCTTCAGGTGCGGCAGCAGCGCCTCGGCCTCGGCGGCCTTGCCGGGCTTGCGGGACTCCACCTCGATCACCTCGACCGGGCCCAGACCCAGCGCCCGTCCGGCCGCCGTGGCGCGCTCCACATAGGTCGAGACGAGCTCGGCCTCCGGGCCGCGGCCGAGCCGCGAGACGGCCACGATGGCGATTTTCATGCGCGCTCCATCTCACCCCCACCCGCAGGAGAGGGATGCCGGCCTCAGCTCAGCGCAGCGCGGCCGGCGGGGGGTTCGACGGACCAGATCTTCTCGATGTTGTAGAAGGCCCGCACCTCGGGGCGGAACAGGTGGACGATGACGTCGCCGGTGTCGATCAGCACCCAGTCGCAGTGAGGCAGGCCCTCGACGCGGGCGCGGCCGTAGCCCTGCTCCTTCAGCACCCGCAGCAGGTGGTCGGCCATGGCGCCGACATGCCGATGCGAACGGCCCGAGGCGACGATCAGCCCGTCTGCGACGGCGCTCTTGCCTTTGAGATCGATGAATACGACGTCCTGCGCCTTGTCGTCGTCGAGACGGGCCAGGATCAGGTTTTCCAGGGCGGTGATGCGACCCTGGTCGTCCAGGGAGGGCTCGGCCGGGCCGATGTCCTCCTGCGCACGCGGCGCGGCTTCGTTGTGCAGCGGGATAGCTCCTTTGGTTTCCTCGCTGGTCCGAACCTAACACGCCCGGGCGCGCGGGTCAGCGGGGTCTCACGATTTCGTCAAGCGGCCGCATCCGCTCGCGCAGCGCCGTCGAAGACTGGAAGTTGAGCGGCGCCGTCAGGAAGGTCCAGGCGGGTGGCGCGCGGTCGGTCAGCGTCCGGGCGCGCTCGGCCGGAACGCGGGCGAAGGCGAAGCGGCGGGCGGCGGGCGAGAGCCTGGCCTTCATGCCGGCCCCGGGCCTGGCCACCACCGCCACCGGCGCCTCGCGCAGGATCTGCGTCCAGCCACGCCAGCGGTGGAAGCCCGCCAGGCTGTCGGCGCCCATGATCCAGACGAACTTCACGCCCGGGTGACGGGCCTTCAGGGCCCGGAGCGTGTCGATGGTGTACTGCGAGCCGAGCCTGGTCTCGACGTCGGTGACGATCATCCCCGGGCCGCGCGCCACGGCCCTGGCGCCCGCCATCCGCTCGGCCGGCGGGGCGGTCTCGCGGGAGGACTTCAGCGGGTTCTGCGGCGAGACCAGCCAGATCACCCGGTCCAGCCGCAGCCGCTCCCGGGCGGTCTCGGCGACGTGGGCATGGCCCTCGTGGGCGGGATTGAAGGAGCCGCCGAACAGTCCGACCCGCATGCCGGGCGCCAGCCAGAAGCCGGGCCGCAGGACGTGGGGAAAGGGCCGCTTCGGCGCCCGTCCGGCCTTCCACATCCGGTTACGGCCGGCCCGAAGTCGCGGGATTGCGGTCGAGGTGCGGATCCGCCTGCCGGACCCTGGTGCGCACGGCGAACACTCCGTCGCCCGACAGCACCGCGCCGCGGGCGAACAGCCGCCCGTGCTCCCAGTTGGAAAGGCCGAGCTCGGGCTTGTTCAGCGCGTACTGGCCGTCCACCCAGCGGGTGAAGCCGTCCCCCACGAAGGGCGCGTTGACCGCGGACCAGAAGCGGTCCTGCTCGGCGCCGGACTCGTCTATCAGGCTGGCGGTGAACTGCGGGCTGTAGCGGTTGAAGAGGGCGATGGCCTCGTCGAGGTCGGCGACGATCTTCAGGCTGACCTCGGGGCTCTCCTCCCATTCCCACTCGCGGGCGAGTTCGGCCGCGGGCAGCAGCTCGATCAGCGACTCCTCGCGCGGGCCCTCGGCGCGGACCACCGTGCCGCGCCGTTGCAGCCAGTCCTGCGGCAGCCAGCCCTCGTCGCCGGCGACCACGTGCAGCTTGAAGCCCTTGCGCCGGGCGCCGGCGTCCTCGAGCGCGTCCAAGAACAGCGGGACCAGCTCGGCGGCCCGCTCGCGCACGATGCAGCAGACGTTGAGGGTGTTGCAGACCTTGCGGTCCAGCGAGTGGTAGACGGCGGCGGCGAACCGCTGCGCGTCCGCGCCCGGGCCCGCCACCAGCCAGGCCCCGCCGGTCCCGTGCAGGCTGACAGGCATGCCGGCCTGGCGGGCGATGGCGCCGAGCTGGGCCACGGCGGCCCCGGAGCCGCGGGCCACGGCCAGCGCCAGCCGCTTGTCGGAGAACATCGCCCAGCCGGCGGCGTGCTCGGCCGAGTCGACCAGCGACGCGGACCCTTCCGGCAGGCCGGCCTCCTCGAGGGCAGGGTCGAGCGCCTGCTCGACGATGGCCCGGGCGGTGCCGAGCGCGTCCGAGCCGATCCGGAAGACGACGGTGTTGCCGGTGCGGATCACGCCGGCGGCGTCGGCGAAGACGTTGGGGCGGCCCTCGAAAACGAAGCCGACGACACCCAGCGGCGCGGTGACCTGGGCGACGGTCCAGCCCGGGTGGCGCAGTTCCTCGATCACCCGCTCGCGGCCGGCTTCGGCGTCGCGCCAGGCCCTGAGGCCGGCGATCATGTCGGCGCGCATGGCGTCGGAGACGGCGAGCCGCGTGGTGGAGCGGCCGCGCGCCTTGGCGGATTCCACGTCCGCCGCGTTGGCCGTGCGGATCGCCACCCAGGCCTCATCGGATTCCAGCCGGCGGGCGAAGGCGTCGAAGAAGGCGGTGATCTGCTCGTCGCTCACCCGGCCCATCGCCCGGAAGGCGGCGGCGGCGCGGCCGACGGCGCCCTCGGCGATGGCCTGCACCTCGCGCGGGATCAGCAGCAGGTCGCCGGTCTCCTGCACGACCAGCAGCCGGTCGCCCTCGCGGAAGCGCGCCGCCAGATCCGCCGGCGCCCGGGCGATCTTGTCGCCGCCGTAGACGACGGGCATGCCCGCCGTCAGCGCGGTCAGGCGCTCGACGCCGGCGGGCTCGCGTGCGGTAGCATCAACCATGGGCATGCTGATAGCGCTTCCCTGTTCCGATGGGTAGGCGCGGGCTCAGGCCGGCCGGGCCACGCGGGCCGGCGTCAGCGCCAGGTCGTCGGCGTGGATCAGCGGGCCGGAGGTGTAGCCGAGCTCGGCTTCGATGGCGTCGGACTTCAGGCCGCAGATGCGGGCTGCGTCCCCCGAGTCGTAGCGGACCACGCCGCGGCCGATCTCACTCCCGTCCTCGCCGACCACCAGCACGGCGTCGCCCTTGTCGAAGCGGCCCT
>JAQVDF010000124.1 GCA_028698405.1 Phenylobacterium sp.
CGACGACCTGCCGACCTACGAGGGCGACGGCCTGTTCGCCCGGCTGATCGCCGGCGAGGCCTTTGGCGCCAAGGCGGCGGTGAAGACCCACTCGCCGATGTTCTACGTCCACTGGGCGCTGCAGGACGGCGTCACCGCGGCGCTGCCGGCGGAATATCCCGAACGGGCCGCCTATGTGGCCCAGGGCCGGGCGGAGGTGGACGGGCGCACCTTCCACGAGGGCCAGATGCTGGTCTTCGCCCCGGGCGAGACGGTGACGATCACCGCTGTCGGCGGGCCGGCGATCGTCATGCTGCTAGGCGGCGAGCCGGTGGGGCCGAGGTTCATCGAGTGGAACTTCGTCTCCTCCTCGAAAGAGCGGCTCGAGCAGGCCAAGGCCGACTGGCGCGCCGGCCGCATGAAGCTTCCCGACGCCGACAACGCCGAGTTCATCCCCCTGCCCCCCGAGCCCGCGCCACCGCCGAACCCGATGAGCTAAGGGGGGGCTTTCCCCCTTCTTGAGAGAAGGCCCGCGGCTCGTCCTCCTGCGCCGGTCAGGCCTTCAGCGCCCGGTGGGTCTTCTCCCAGTATTGGGCGCCGGTCACGATCGTGATCAGGGCCGCCGCCCAGAAGATGGCGTGGGCTGCGAAGGTGACGGTGTCGCGGACCGCCGGCTCGGGGGGTAGCTGGAACGCGCCCCAGGCGGCCACCAGCAGCTCGCCGCCCAGTCCGACCAGCTGCAGCGTCGTCTTCCACTTGGCGAGCAGCGTAACCGGCAGCTTGATCCCCTTGCCGGCCCCCACCTCGCGCAGCGCGCTGACGGTGAACTCGCGGAACAGGATCAGGCCGGCGGGGATCACGACCATCGGCTGCGGCCCGAGCGCCATCAGGCCCAGCACCCCGCCACAGACCAGCACCTTGTCGCCGATGGGATCGAGGATCGCGCCCCACACGCTGGTCGCGTTCAGTTTCCGGGCCAGCCAGCCATCGAAGAAGTCGGTCACCGCCGCCACCACGAAGGCCCAGAAGGCCCAGCGCTGGAGGGCGAACTGGCTCTCCGGCTCCAGCCGCTCGGACAGCCACGGCACGCCGCCCGCCGCTGCGGCCAGCGCAAGGAACATGAACAGCGCCAGCACCAGGCGCAGGGAGGTCAGCAGGTTCGGGAGCGCTTGCATGTGGGCCTCAACGCGCCGGAATCGCGCTGGGCGCCAGCTTAGCCCTCCCCTCCCTCCCTGGGGAGTGACGTCAGGCCTTGTGGAAGAAGTCGTAGATCCGTTGGGCCAGAGCCTGGCTGACGCCCTCCACCTTGGCGAGGTCCTCGACCGAGACGCGCGAGACGCCGCGGGCCGAGCCGAAGGCGTGCAGCAGGGCGCGCTTGCGGCCGGGGCCGACCCCCTCGATCTCGTCCAAGGGGTTGCGGCGCATGTCGATCGCCCGCCGGGTCCGGTGGCTGCCGATGGCGAACCGGTGCGCCTCGTCGCGCAGCCGTTGCAGGTAGTAGAGCACCGGGCTCTTGGGCTCGAGCATGAAGGGCTCGCGGCCGGGGATGAAGAACCGCTCGAGGCCCGCGTCCCGGTCCGGCCCCTTGGCGACCCCGACCACCGGGATGTCGTCGACGCCGAGGTCGGCCATCACCTCCAGCGCCGCGGCCAGCTGGCCCGCGCCGCCGTCGATCAGCACCAGGTCGGGCCGGGGCGGCTGCTCGCCGGCCTCCTCCTCCTTCACCAGCCGGGAGAAGCGGCGGCGCAGCACCTCGCGCATCATCCCGAAGTCGTCGCCCGGGGTGAGGTCCGTGCTCTTGATGTTGAACTTGCGGTACTGGCTCTTTTGGAAGCCCTCGGGGCCGGCGACGATCATCCCGCCGACCGCGTTGGCGCCCATGATGTGGGAGTTGTCGTAGACCTCGATCCGCTCGGGCGGCGCCTCCAGCCCGAACGCCTCGCAGACCCCGGCCAGCAGCTTCGACTGCGCCGAGCTCTCGGCCATCTTGCGGCCCAGCGCCTCGCGGGCGTTGGTCAGCGCGTGGTCCACCAGCCGCCGCTTCTCGCCGCGCTGGGGCCGCAGGATTTCGACCTTACGCCCGGCCTTCATGGCGAAGGCCTCGCAGAGCAGGTCGCGGTCGGAAGGATCGACGTTCAGCAGGATCAGCCGCGGCACCGGCTTGTCGTCGTAGAACTGGCCGAGGAAGGCGCTCATCACGTCGGCCTCCTCGTCCTGCCGGTCGACGCGCGGAAAGTAGGCGCGGTTCCCCCAGTTCTGGCCGGCGCGGAAGAAGAACACCTGCACGCAGGCCTGGCCGCCCTCGGCGTGCAGGGCGAAGACGTCGGCCTCCTCCACCGTCTCGGGGTTGATCTGCTGTTCCTGGACGATGGCCGACAGCGCCCGGATCCGGTCGCGCAGCCGGGCGGCCCGCTCGAACTCCAGCTCGTCGGAGGCGGCCTGCATCTCCCCGGCCATCTTGGCCATCACCGCCCGACTCTTGCCGCGCAGGAAGGCTTCGGCCTGGTCGACCAGCCCCCGATAGTCCTCCAGTGAAATCAGTCCCGTGCACGGCGCCGAGCAGCGGCGGATCTGGTGCAGCATGCAGGGCCGGGTGCGGGTCTCGTAGACGTTGTCCGAGCAGGACCGGAGCAGGAAGGCCTTCTGCAGCGTGTTGAGCGTGCGGTTCACCGCCCAGGCGCTGGCGAACGGGCCGAAGTAGTCGCCCTTGATCGCGTGGGCGCCGCGGTGCTTGCGCAGCTGCGGGGCCTCATGGTCTCGGCGGATCAGGATTTCCGGGAAGCTCTTGTCGTCGCGCAGCAGCACGTTGAAGCGCGGCTTCAGCTGCTTGATCAGGTTGATCTCGAGCAGCAGCGCGTCGGTTTCGGTGCGGGTGACGACGAACTCCATCGCCCGCGTCAGGTCGACCATGTGGGCGATGCGCTGGGTGTGGAACCGGCCCTGGGCGTACTGGATCACCCGCTTCTTCAGCGAGCGGGCCTTGCCCACGTAAAGCACTTCGCCGTCCTCGCCGATCATCCGATAGACGCCGGGCGCGTCGGGGAGGCGCTTGACGTGGTCCTTGATGAGCGCGGCGCCCTGAAGCAGGCCGGTGGAGTCGGGCATGGGCCTGCATATATAGGCCAGGAACGGAGGGCGCGCAGGGGCATGCGCTCCCACGGAACGGCAGGCGAGGCGCTGCGTTCCGGTGCAGGGGTGCTTACTGGGGCTGAGCCGCAATTGACGTCACTGACCGACACGCCGCCGGCCGCCCCCGATGTCGCCTCCCCGCGCCTGGACTTCGAGGCGCTGTTCGCCGCCCTGCCCAGCCCCTACATGGTGCTCGACCGCCGGCTGCGCTACGTGGCCGCCAACGAAGCCTATGCGGAGGTGACCGGCCGCGCCCGCGAGGACCTGCTGGGCCGGTGCATCTTCGACCTGTTCCCCAACGAGGGAGAGAGCGGTGAGCTTCTGCGCGCCTCGTTCGAGCGGGTGCTGGAGACCGGCCGGCCGGATTCCATCGCCTTCATCCCCTATCCGATCCCCGGCCCGTCGGGAGAGCTGGAGATGCGCTACTGGTCGGCGGCGCACACGCCGATCCGGGACGAGACCGGCCAGGTCGCCTTCATCGTCCAGAACACCGTCGACGTGACCGAGCTGCGCCGGCTGAAGGACATCGCCTACGGCCGCTCGCCGCGCGCCTCGGCCGTCCAGCTGCTGCAGCGGGCCAAGGAGGTGCAGGCGGTCAACGCCAGCCTGCTCGACGAGACCAACCAGCTCCGCGACCTGATCATGCAGGCGCCCAGCTTCATGGCGGTGCTGACCGGGCCGGAGCTGACCTTCCGGCTGGTCAATTCGGCCTACCTGCAGCTCATCGGCCACCGCCAGGTGATCGGCCGCACCATCGTCGAGGCCCTGCCGGAGGTGCGCGCCCAGGAATTCGTCGAACTACTGTCCGAAGTGATGGCCAGCGGCGAGCCCTACATCGGCCGCGCCATGGGCGTATGGCTTCGGCGCACGCCGGGCGATGCGCCCGAGCAGCGCTTCGTGGACTTCATCTACCAGCCGATCCTGAACGACGTCGGCCGGGCCACCGGCGTGTTCGTCGAAGGTTACGACGTCACCGACCGGGTGCGCGCCGAGGCCCAGCAGAAGCTGCTGGTCGACGAGCTGAATCACCGGGTGAAGAACACCCTGGCCACCGTCCAGTCGATCGCCGCCCAGACGCTGCGGGTGCACCCCGACCCGGCGGAGTTCCGCGAGCAGTTCGAGGCGCGGCTGATGGCGCTGTCGGGCACCCACGACCTGCTCACCGCCTCGAGCTGGCGCAGCGCTTGGCTGAGCGACGTGTTGCTGGCCGAGCTGCGTCCCCACGGCGAGGGCCGCTACGAGCTGGCCGGCGAGGACGTCGAACTGCCCCCCGACGCGGCGCTGACGCTGGGCCTGGTGTTCCACGAGCTGGCCACCAACGCGGCCAAGTACGGGGCCCTGTCGGCCGAGGGCGGCAGGGTCCGGGTCGAGTGGGCGACGCTGCCGGGCGAGCCCGCCTCTCGGCTGGCTCTGACCTGGCGCGAGATCGGCGGCCCGCCGGTGGCCCCGCCGCGCCGCAAGGGGTTCGGCTCGCGGCTGATCGAGCGCACGCTGCGCGGCGACATCCACGGCGACGCCAGCCTGGACTTCGCGCCCACCGGACTCGTGTGCCGCCTGGAGGCGCCCCTACGCGGCCCCGAGCGGCCGGCGCTGCACGCGGGCGCCGCCTAGAGGCGGTAGCCGCCGGCCTGCAGCTTCTCGAACACCGTCTTGGTGATCTTCACGTAGCCCTTCTCGGGGTGGCGGAAGTAGAGCTGGTGACGCACCTGGCCGGGATCGAAGCCCTCGGCCACCAGGTCCACCTTGCGCTGCTTGAAGGTCCCCGTGGTCTCGATCTGCGGCAGCAGCCGCAGGAAGACGGGCCGGGAGAACACCGGCAGCTCCCGCTCGACGTAGTCGCCGAACGCCTTGATGTCGAAGTCGGGCTCGGTGACCAGGGCGGCCATGCCGGCCCGGCCCTCCGCCCCCGGCGCCTGTACGCCGTAGACGTTGGCCTCCAGCACCCCCGGCGCCTCGTGCAGCTGCATCGCCACCTCGGCGGTGGAGACGTTCTCGCCTTTCCAGCGGAAGGTGTCGCCGATGCGGTCGACGAAATAGACGTAGCCGTCGGCGTCCTGACGCATCAGGTCGCCGGTGCGGAACCAGGCGTCGCCCTTCTGGAACACGTCGCGCAGGATCTTCTTCTCGCTGGCGGCCTTGTCGACGTAGCCGGTGAAGTCGCTGCGCGCGTCGTCGCCGATGCGGCCGATGCACTCGCCGACCTGGCCTGCGCCGCACTCGATGCACAGACCGTCCGGCCCGCGGACCGGCTGCTCCGCCTCGACGTCGAACTGGATCAGCCTGGCGTTGAAGCGGCCCTTCATCCACTTGGGGATCCGGCCGATGGCCCCTTCCTTGCCGTCGAAGTTGAACATCGCCACGTTGCCTTCCGTGGCGCCGTAGAACTCCAGGATCTGCGGGAATCGGAAGCGTGCGCGCATCTGCCGCCAGACGTCGGGCCGCAGGCCGTTGCCGAACGCCAGCCGGATCTTGTGGCGGGCCTCGTCGTCCTGCGGCGGCTGGTTGACGAGGTAGCGGCACAGCTCGCCGATATAGACGAACATGGTGCAGCGCTCGGCCACCACCTCGGGCCAGAACTGGCTCGCCGAGAACTTCTGCTTCAGCACCACCGAGCCGCCGTTCAGCAGCGCCGCGCCCAGGGCGCAGAGCCCGCCGGTCGCGTGGTAGAGCGGCAGGGTCACGTAGACCCGGTCGGTCTCCGTTGCCCCCGTCGCGCCGGCGAAGGCGCGCATGTACAGCTGGGCCCGCTGGTGGCTGATGCGGGCGGCCTTGGGCAAGCCTGTGGTGCCGCTGGTGTAGATGTAGAGGATGGTGTCGCGGGCGGTCATGTCCTCGCGCAGCGCCCGGTCGGGGGGCAGTTGGCTGCAGCTCTTCAGCGCCTGGCGCAGGTCGCGCTGGTCGCCGACGGCATGGCCCAGCATCCACTGGACCATCGGCTTCTCGAGCTCGCCGCGGACGTCCTGGAACGCCTGGGCGGTCTCGTCGTCGACGATTACATGGCTGGCGCCCGACAGCTTCAGGCAGTGGGCCAGCGAGGCCCCGGTGAGCTGATTGTTCACCAGGGCGGAGACCACCCCCACCTTCGACAGCCCGTACCAGACCGGGAAGTACTCCGTGCGGTTGGGCATGAAGAGCGCCACCACCTGGCCGCGCCGCAGGCCCATCCCCTTGGCCCAGTGGGCGAAGCGGTTGGCCATGGAGTCGATCTCGCCATAGTTCAGGGTGCGGCCCTCGAAGGTCATGGCCGGGCGGCCACGCCACTTCTCCACCGCCGCCTGCAGATCGTCGCACAGCAGGTTTTTCGAATCAGGGGCGATGGTCTTGAC
>JAQVDF010000125.1 GCA_028698405.1 Phenylobacterium sp.
CGTGCGCCCGAAACCCCGCCACCGCCCAAGCCCGTCGAACGCAAGGCCAAGGTCCCCACCGGTCCCGCCCGCCGCCGCGCCGAGGCGGCCGAGGCCGCGCTCGCCCGCGCCGCGGTGGTGCTGGAGAAGATCGACGCCGCGCTGATGGACCCCGAGATCTTCGCCAAGGATCCGGTCAAGGCGGCCGAACTCGGCCGACGGCGCGAGAAGGCCCAGGCCGCCCTCGAAGCGGCCGAGGCCGAGTGGCTGGAGGCGGTAGAGGCCTACGAGGCGTTGAAGGCAGACGCCTGATCGGGCCGGCGGGTGTAGGCTGAGGGGATGTCTCCGACCCGCAGACAAGCCATGCTCGGCGCCGCCGCCCTGCCGCTGGCCGCGTGCTCGGCCGAGCCTGTGGCGGCGACCACCCCGCCGCCCCGCGAGGAGATCCGCCCCTTGCTGACCCGCGCCATCTCCTCGACCGGCGAACAGATCCCGGTGATCGGCCTCGGCACCTGGCAGGCTTTCGACATCGCCCCGTCCGATCCGACATGGGTCGAGGCCCGCGCCGCGCTGAAGACCTTCTTCGACGGCGGCGGCCGGGTGGTGGACTCCTCGCCAATGTACGGCCGGGCCGAGGCGGCGATCGGTGCGCTGGCCGCCGAGCTCGACATCGCCGAGCCGCTGTTCCTCGCAACCAAGGTCTGGACCCCCGGGCGTGAACAGGGCCTGGCCCAGATGGAACAGTCGTTCGAGCGGCTACAGGTCGAAACGCTGGACCTGATGCAGGTCCACAACCTGCTGGACCTGGAGACCCACCTGGCCACGCTGGCCGAGTGGAAGGCCGCCGGCCGCGTGCGGCTGATCGGCGTCACCCACTACAATGAAGGGGCCTACGAGGCTCTGGAAGCGGCCATGCGCCGCCACCCGCTCGACTTCGTCCAGATCAACTACTCGGTCGCCGAGACCGCCTCCGAGCGGCGCATTCTGCCGCTGGCGCAGGAGCGCGGCATGGCGGTGCTGGTCAACCGCCCGTTCGCCGGCGGCGACGTGTTCGCCAGGGTGCGCCGCCTACCCCTGCCCGACTGGGCCGCCGAGATCCGGGCGGCGAGCTGGGCCCAACTGCTGTTGAAGTTCGTGCTCGCCCATCCGGCGGTGACCTGCGCAATCCCTGGCACCCGCAACCCCCGCCACGTGGCCGACAACCTGGGCGCGGGCGCGGGGTCCCTGCCCGATGCGGCCCTGCGCCGGCGGATTGTCGAAGCCGTGCGGGCGGCGTAGCGTCGGTCGGCAAGGAGGCGCACATGTCTGGTTCCAGTCTGCCCGTTCGGCGCGTAGCGGGCGCGCTGGGCGCCGAAATCTCCGGGGTCGACCTTTCCGCCGACCTGTCCGACGAGACCATCGCCGCGATCCGCAACGCGCTCGTCGAGCACCAGGTCATCTTCTTCCGCGGCCAGAACCTGACGCCGGCCCAGCAGGTGGCGTTCGGCCGCCGCTTCGGGCCGCTGAACATCCACCCCTACGTCGCCGGCATGCCCGACCATCCCGAGGTGATGGAGATCGTCAAGGAGCCGGAGGACAAGGTGAACTTCGGCGGCGGCTGGCATTCCGACATGAGCTTCCTGGCCGAGCCCAGCATCGGCTCCATCCTCTATGCGGTGGAAATCCCGGAGTACGGGGGCGACACCCTGTTCGCCAGCCAGGCCGCGGCCTACGAGGCCCTTTCTCCTGGCCTGAAGGCGACGCTCGAAGGGCTCAATGCGGTCCACTCGGCCAACCGCGAGTACTCCTCGTCCGGCCATTCTGCGCAGAAGCGCAAGTCGATGCAGGTGGTCGAGGCCGAGGGGATGGCCGGCGAGGCGGTCCACCCGGTCGTGCTCGTCCATCCGGAAAGCGGCCGCAAGGCGCTGTACGTGAACCCGGCCTTCACCGAGCGGTTCGAGGGCTGGTCGCGGCGGGACTCCCGCCCGCTGCTCGACTACCTTTTCCAGCACTCGCGCAACGAGGCCTTCACCTGTCGCTTCCGCTGGGAGCCGGGATCCGTGGCCTTCTGGGACAACCGTCAGGTCTGGCACTACGCGCTGAACGACTACCCGGGCCAGCGGCGGCACATGCGCCGCGTCACCGTCGATCCGCAGCCGGCCCGCGTGCGGCTCGCCGCGGCGGGCTGAGCCGCCCCAAGGCGGGGCGGCGCGCCTCCCGCGCCGGCGGCCGCGGCGCCTGTGGCGACCACGGCAGCGGCGGCGATGGCGAACGGGGTGCGTCTCATCGAGGTCTCCATGGCTGGCCCGACCCTCAGGCGCCCGGCCTGAGTCCGGCCGGAACGCCGCGTTCATCGCCGGTTCAACCACACGCCTGGCCTCGGCGCTCGCCCCGGCGTCGGGAATCCGCCATAAGCGCCGGCGATGTCGAACGAACCCTTCTTCACGCGCGACGGCGAGCGCTTCGTCCCCACCCTGTCAGCCCGCGGCCCCTGGGACCCCAGGTCCCTGCACGGCCGGGTCATCGTCGGTCTGCTCGGCGCCGAGATCGAGCGGCGACACGGCGAGTCCGACCTGATTCCCGCGCGGCTCACCGTCGACATGTACCGGCTACCGGACCTGTCGCCCGTGGAGATCGTCACCCGCGTGGTGCGCGACGGCTACCGAATCAAGGTGATCGACGCCGAGTTCTTCTCCAACGGCGTCAGCATGGCCCGGGCTACCTGTCAGCTGCTGCGCCGCTCCAGCCCGCCGGACGGCGTGGTCTGGAGCCCGCCCAACTGGGACGCCCCTGCCCCCGACAGCATCGAGCCCCCGCCCGAGCGGCGGGCCGGCATGGGCGGCATGTGGGCCATGCGGCCGATCACCGGCGGCATGGGCTACTTCGGCCCCAAGCGCACCTGGATGAAGGAGGTTCGGGACCTCGTCGAAGGCGTGCCGCTGACGCCGTTCGTGCGCGTGGCCGGGGCGGCCGACTTCGCCAGCCCCTTCGCCAACGCCGGCGACAAGGGCCTGGGTTACATCAACAGCGACGTCACCCTTTACCTGCACCGGCTGCCGGCCAGCGAGTGGATCGGCTTCGAGGTAATCAACCACCAGGCGACCGACGGCGTGGCGATCGGCGAGTGCTTCCTCTACGACGAGACCGGCCCGATCGGCTCTGCCGCCGTGTGCGCTTTGGCGCAGAAGCGGGTCCCGTGGCGCCGCCGCCACCGCCGGCCGCGGATGGCTAGCTGTGGCCGCCGAACCGGCAGCTGCGACGGCTGACCACATGGCGAAAATCAGGCGGCCGGCTAGAACGTCGGTATTCGGAATTTGCGGTCCTGGCGCGCTCGGCGGCGAGCCTCGACTGCTCTGTTCGGGGGAACAGAGGCGGAGCGCCGCGGGCCTGTCCCGGGGCGCTCCGAACCTGAACCCGACCTTCCTTCGGCGACTTGCGCGGCCTCGGGGGCGCGCCCAACTCTCAATTTGAGAGCTGCAGCGGTCTACGACGGCCCATCGGCGCGCCACTTCCGGCCCCATTCGGACGGTGGGTCGAAGCATTCCGTAAGGTTGCTTATGCGCTGCAGCCCTCACCCCAACGCATTCCGGGCAAAGTCGACGCAACTTGGTCGCAATCTCGCCCTGCCCGTAAAGATTCGTCTTCGGATCGCGGATGAGCAAGGACGCTCATCTTACTGATCGGCTCGTCTTCATGTCGTAGGCGACAGCGTTAAGGGAACCGCAAAGGTTACCGAGCGCTGATCTCCAAAAGCGCGAGGATAGGCATGGTCCAGTACGCGGTGGCGCTGAAAAGCGGCGAGTGGAGCGTATTCCGGGACGGCGAATTGCTCGCCCATGACATGACCCGGTCGGCGGCGATCCAGATGGCCAAGGAAATGGCGTTCGAAGCCGAGGAACGAGGTGACACTGTGGAGCTGCTGATCCAGGGCTATTACGGCGAGCTGACGCGGAAGATCTCCGGTGGAGACTAGGTTCTCCCCTCGCCGGCGCCGATGCACGCCGCGGGAATTCCCGCGGCCGCCCATTGCGGGCATTCGCGGCCTTGGCGAGTCCGCCGCCCCCGTCGCAGGATACCTGCAGTTCAGTGCAGAGCGTCGCACCAGTGAAACCGCCCAAGCCCAGCCGGGCCGCAAGATCGGCTGCCGCCGCCCGCCTGCGGGCGATGGTGGAGGACGTCGAACGCTGGCCGCTGTCGGAACGGCTGCTGGAAGCCATCGAGCAACTCACCGACGAGGCCCCGCGAGCGATGACGCGCACGAGCCGGACCGGCGGCACGGCTGACACTTCCTCCCGCCCCCCGCTTGGCCACGATGGGAAGATTCACCCGCACTTGATCTCGCGTATGAGCCCGGTGGTCGCGTCGAACAGGAAGTTCAGCCGGCGCGGGTGATAGTCCATGGTCATCGGGCAGGTGGTGCAGGCGACCCGCTGAGACGACGGATCCACCGGCACCGGGATCTCGGTGCGGGGGCGCCCGACGAGGTGCTGGTGCTCCGAAGCGCCGCAGAGGTCGGGCGGAGGAGGCGGCGCCGGCGGGGGCGGTGGCGGCGCCTCGACGGGAGGCGGTGGGGGCGGCGCAGGCGAGGCGCATCCCACCAGCAGTCCGGCCAGCACCCACGCGGCGAGCTTCGCCCTCATCCCTGCTTCTCCCATCCCCTCGCAGCCTGGCGCCAGTAAGAGCAAGCATAGCCGCGCGACTTGGCCTGGCTCCACTGACTACGCGCCTTGACCAGCGCGGCCTCGTCTCGGCCATCGAACAGCACGACGCAGCGCGCATAGCCCTCGACCTCGCCGAGTTCGGCGCCGTCCATCAGGAACAGCGCCTGAGCCGCGTTCAGGTTCTCGGCCTCGGTGGTCAGCAGAATGGGCTGCCGCCCGGCCTGCGGCTCGCCGGCCAGCCCGTGCGGCAGGAAGCTCTCGTCGCGATAGGTCCAGAGCCATTCGTCGAGGCGTTGGATGCGCTCGGCCGCGACCGCTCGGACCAGCGCACGCCAGCCGCGCGCGAGGGTCTTTTCGAGCAGCTCCGGCAGCACCTGCTCGGGGCCGTGACGCTCCAGGTGATAGAACCAGACCTCGGTCATGCTTCCCTACTCGGCCGCCTTCTCGGTCTCGGCCGGCGGCTCGGCGCTCCACAGGCGCTCGCCGAGCGCTGCGGTGATCACGCAAACCAGACCTTCGGGGCGGAAGGCAAGCTCGGCTGATCCGCCCAGCTCGCTCGCCAGGCTCCGGCCGATCAGCCGGGAGCCGAAACCGCGGCGCTCCGGCGCAGCGACCCGCGGGCCGCCGCTCTCGGTCCAGGTGAGGATCAGTTCCCGCTTCTCACGGTCGATGCGCCAGTCCACCTCCACCCGGCCGGTCTCGGCCGAAAGCGCCCCGTACTTCGCCCCGTTGGTGGCCAGCTCGTGGAACACCATGCTGAGCGAGACGGCCGCATTGGGCGCCAGCCAGACGGTCGGTCCGCAGATCGTGGTCCGGTTGCGGTAGGGCTCGGTGGTCCGCCGGATCACCTCGTGCAGCTCGGCCTTCTCCCAGACGTGCCGGGTCAACAGGTCGTGCGCCCGGGCCAGCGCCGCCAGCCGCTCGTTGAAGGCGTCGACCTTGGCCTCGCCGCGCCCCAGGCTCTGCATCGCCAGCGACTGCACCGTCGCCAGCGTGTTCTTCACCCGGTGGTTCAGCTCGTTGATCATCAGCTTCTGCCGGTTGGCGGCGAGTTCTCGGTCGGCGGCCCGGTCGCGCAGCAGCAGCGACAGTCCCCGCAGCGAGCGACGCACCTCCGCCGTCTCGGCCAGATCCCGCGGGCGCGGCTCCACCAGGGCGCCGTCGGCGATCACCTGGGCGTCCTCCATCAGGCTGCGGACCTCGCGTGAGATGCGCTTGGAGAACAGCACCGCCAGCAATGCGCCGGCGCCCATCAGCAGCACGGAGACGACCGCGAGAAGGCCGATTGAGTTGCGGGACGCAGCCTGCAGCTCGGCCCGCGGCACACCGACCACGAAGGTCCAGCCGTAGGAGGGAGAGCGGCTCCAGGCGGTCAGCGCCGCCGGCCCATCCAGGCTGTTGGTGAAGATCACCCCTTCGGGCTCGTTCGCCATGGCGAGGCGTAGCTCCTCACTCGCCTTCATTCCCATCAGCCGCGCCTGGTCGCGCGAGCGGGCGACCACCACGCCGTTGCGGTCGAGGATGCTGGCGTCCCAGGTTTCCGGCACCCGCTGGTTGCGGAAGATGCTGGCGAGCGCCGCCGGCTCCTGGATGTAGGACAGCGCGTAGGTCTGCCCCCTCACGCGCACGGGCTGGTCGATGGACACGACCGGCCGTTGCACCAGCGTCCCGAGCACCAGGTTCGAGACCAACGGATGGCCCGCCTCGAGCGCGCTCCAGGTGCCCTCCGAGATCATGGCGTTGATCGGCAGCGCCGCGCCCGGCGGGGCTTGGGTGTTCACCAGCTGACGGTCATTGCGGTCGGACAG
>JAQVDF010000126.1 GCA_028698405.1 Phenylobacterium sp.
AAGGCGCGGAGCGCCGCCTCGCCGGTCTCGGCCTTCGTCAGGCCCGCGCCGACGGGCCCCAGGATCAGCTCGACGACACGCTGGTTGACTGCGTGGTCCTCCGCCAGCAGCACGCGCAGCGCGCCGCCCTCGCGTGCACCCAGCGCCTCGAGCGCCAACCCGGGGTCGCACGCGTCGGCCGCCGCCCCTCCGACGACATCCCGTCGCCGCGGCAGCGGAAGCCGCACCTCGAACACGCTGCCGCGCCCAGGCGTGGAACTGGCGCGAATGTCGCCCCCCATCATCTCGACCAGCGCCTGGGAAATCGAAAGCCCAAGACCCGTTCCTCCGAAGCGGCGGGTGATCGAGCCGTCGGCCTGGCTGAAGCGCTGGAACAGGCGGTGCGCGAAGGATTCGTCGAAGCCGATCCCGGTGTCGCGCACCTCGAGGGTCAGCACCGCGTCATCGCCATCGAGGTCGCCGGCGCCGATCCGCACGCCGACCTCGCCATGCGTGGTGAACTTGACGGCGTTCGACACCAGATTGCCGAGCACCTGCTTGATCCGCACGACATCGCCGTAGAACCAGCCCTGCGCACCCTTCTCGAAGGCGACGGTGAAGGTGAGCCCCTTCTCCGCGGCCCGCGCCCGGAAGAGATCCAGCAGCCCGTCGATCTCGGGGCGCAGATCGAACGGCTTCATTTCCAGTTCGAGCTGCCCGGCCTCGATCTTGGAGAATTCGAGCACGTCCGAGACGACCCGCTCCAGCGTCTGGCCCGAGGTCAGGATGAGGTCGACCATTTCGCGCTGAGACGCCGAAAGCTCCGTCCGCGCCAATGCGCCCGCGACACCGATGACGCCGTTCAGCGGCGTCCGGATCTCGTGGCTCATGTTCGCCAGGAATTCGCTCTTCGCCGTGCTCGCCGCTTCGGCCGCGGCCCGCGCCTGCGCCATCTCGGCTTCGATGGCCAGCCGCTCGGTAACGTCGCGGCCCACCCCATAGACGAGGTCGCCGTGCTGGTGCGCGCGCCACTCCAAATGTCGGTAGCGGCCGTCGCGCTGCCGGTAGCGGTTCACGAAGCCGTCGACGTCCCGCTCCGTCGCCGCCCGCTGCATCTGAGCGTCGGTGGCCGGGATGTCGTCGGGATGGACGAAGGAGAGCATCGGTTGGCCCTCCAGCTCGTCCATCCGGTAGCCCAACACCCGTTCCCAGGCCTGGTTGACCTTGACGATCCTGTACTCGGCATCTCGGATGACGAGCAAATCCAGCGACACGGCGAAGAAGGTCTCGAAGTCGAGCGCCTGCGTCATCGACGTGGTCGGACGGTCGGGGCTCGTCGGGCGTGCTGACGGCTGGACGCGAAAATGAGACTCATCGGGCCGAGACTGCGCGTGCGGCGTGGCGGAACGGTTAACACCGCCCACCCGGGCTCGGCTTGGCCCCGCGCGTCGCACCCCACGGACGAGATGCCGGCCCGCCCGACCGCCGCCCGGCCGGCCTGCGCACCGAGCTCGAGTTCGAACGAACCATGGCGCTGCGCGACGAGGTCGTCGGCGAAGTCCCTCGTCCTCGGTAGCCGCCGCGGCGCGGCGGCTCACGCCGTGCGGATGAAGTCGATGACCACCCCGCCGGGCGCGCGGTGGCGGTATTCCACCCGCAGCGCCTCACCGAACCGGGCCTCGAGCTGGGCCAGCAGGGGAAGCGGGTCGTGATCGTTCACGAAGCGCATCGCCTCTCCGGGCGCCAAGGCGTCGAGCGCGCCGAAGATCGCCGCATGGCGGAAGCGCTTGGCCACCCCACGCGCGTCGAAGGGATAGGTCTGGGCTTCGGAAGGTCCCGAGGTCGTATCGGCGATGCTCGCGGTCATGTTCGTCTCCGTTCGGCGCCACAGTGGCGGGCGCCGCCGGAGCGGTCTTTGCGCGCGCACAACCTTTCGCATGGCGAGGCGGCGCCCCGTCTCATCGCCTACTCGGGGGCGACTCTCGGCTGTTCCCGATACCAGAGCAGCTGTTCGCTCGTGGCCAGCAGCTTGCCGTCACGCCGCCAGTAGGTGGACCGCTCGTCGGTCGCGCCGCCGGCCCCGACTCGGCCCTCGTATTCGACGAGCAGGTAGTCCTCGCCCGCTGCGGCCACCTCTTCGGTCGTGGCGTGCAGATAGATGGTGAGGGTCACCGTAGTGGTCATGACCGAATGGCCGAGGGCGTAGAAGGCCCGTGGCGTCGAGCTGTCGGTGAGCATCCCCAGCAGCGCCTTGTTCCAGGGACCAAGCTTCGGCCTCACCCAGGCGATGGACCCCGAGCTGGTTCCAGGCTCGATCGGAAACGTCTCGGAGGTTCGGCGCTCGAACGCCCGACTGCCGAAGTGCTGGGTGGCGCCGGGCCGCGACTGCAACGGCAGGCTCTCGGGGTCGGGCGCGTCCGGCATCCGGGCGAAGGCGAAGGCCGGCGTGGCGGGCCGCCTGGCCATCGTCACCATGGCGTGAACGCTCACCTCGCTGGAGCCGGCCGATCGCAGCTCGACCTCCCAGATGCCGACCGAGCCGCCCTGGCGCAACCGACGCGTCCGCGCCTCCACTGTGCCGGCGCTCAGACCCGCCACATAGGTGAGCGTAATGGCCAGCGGCTCGCCCCGCGCCGCAGGCTCGGCGGCGACCACGGCAAGGCAGAGGCCGATGGAATAGCCGCCCCAGAGGGGGCCGTTCGGATTACGCCACTCCGGTCCCGCCTCGGTGGTCCATACCCCCTCGCCGTGGGATGTCAGCGGGAAGAGCTGCTCGTCTAGAATCGTCATGTCGCGGCTCTAGCGCGACGACGTCATGCGAGGAAGCTCCCGTTGATGCGACGAGCGGCGGCGCGTCGCTCGCCAGCCCCCGGACAGCGTCGCCTCGGCCGACCCCTCAACCCAGCGTGGCGCTTCCCCGCGCGCGGCTCTAGGCCTGTTCGCGCAGATCCGGCGCCTCGACGACTGGTACTGCGAATACGCCTGGGGCCTGCCGCCGGCGGCCTGGGACGAGCCGCTGGACTTCACCTTCACTAGCGGGCGGCCGGCGCGCATGCGGCGCGGCGAGATCCGCACGTCTCGGTGCACGGGACCTACCCCCCGCGGCGCCGCCGGCGTGCTGCTGCAGCAGAAGGCGCCGGCGCCGGGCCGCAACTCGATCACCGACTACCTGGAGGACTTCGATCCGGTGCTGGACGCCCGCACGGCGTGAGCGCCCTCAGCCCGCCTCCGGCCCCGGCCCGCGGAACACCGTGCGGAAGCCGACGTGCGAGGCGCCGCCGTCGGCGGGGCCGGCGGTGCGGGCGGCGGGACGGTAGCGCCAGCAGAAGTCCTCCGAGCAGAGGAAGGAGCCGCCCTTGACCACGTGCTTGGGGGCGGAGGGATCGGCCGGGTCGTAGGCGGCGATGCGCGGCGGTCCCGCGGGGTTGTCGCCGGCAGTGTCGCCCAGGCCCGGCCGGAACCAGTCCTTGGTCCATTCCCAGACGTTGCCCGCCATGTCGTAGAGGCCGTAGCCGTTGGGCGGGTAGCAGCCGACCGGCGCCGGGCGGGCCGGATAGCCGTCGGCGCCCGTATCCGCCACCGGGAAGGCGCCCTGCCAGGTGTTGGCGCGGGGCTTGCCGCCCTCGAAGCCGGTCTGGTCGCCCCAGACGAACTTTGCGCCCTCCAGCCCGCCGCGCGCGGCGTACTCCCACTCGGCCTCGGTCGGCAGGTCGTGGCCCAGCCAGCGGGCGTAGGCCAGGGCGTCGTCGAAGGCGATGTGCACCACCGGCTGACGCTCGCGGCCGGCGATTGATGAGCCGGGCCCCCCGGGATGGCGCCAGTCCGCACCGGGGACCACCCGCCACCAGTCGGAGGGCCCCCGCGCCGGCTCGCCGGCCTTGGGCGGGACGAACACTAGCGAGGCGGGAACCAGGGCCTCGGGCGGCAGACCCAGGTAGGCGGCCGGATCCAGCGGGCGCTCGGCCAGGGTGACGTAGCCGGTGGCTTCCACGAACCGCTCGAACTCGGCGTTGGTCACTTCGGCGGCGGCGATCCAGAAGCCGTCGACCCTGACGGTACGTGGGGGGCCCTCCTCGGGCCGCTGCGGGGCCGCGCCCATGACGTAGGCGCCGCCGCTGACCCAGACCATCCCGGCGGTCGGCGCGTCCCGGGTGGGAACGGCGGCGCGTTCCAGGCAGATGGCGGGCGCGGCTGGGCCTTGCGCCTCGGCGACCTCGCCGCCGGTCCGGCCGCAGGCGGCCAAGCCGAGCGCGGCGGCCAGCACCGCAGCCAGTCCGAAGTGGCTAGTCGTCCGCATTCCGGGCCTCGAGCTCCGGGCCGATGGTGCGGGCCGCACGCCAGAAGCAGGCCAGCGCCAGCGCCGCGAGCCCCGTCCCGCAGAGCAGGGCGTAGCGCAGCCCCTCCTCCGGACCAAGCCCGGCGACCCGCCAGCCGCCGAGCGACCAGCCGGTGTTCAGCGCATCGCTGATCGCCCCGAACGCCAGAGGGCCGAGCCCGAGTCCCACCAGGTTGACCACGAACAGGTGCACGGCGGCCGCCGTCGCCCGCTGCTCGGGCGGCACCAGCCCCTGCACGGTGGCGAAGATCGGCCCGTACCAGATGGCGTTCAGCGCCCCTGCCAGCGACAGCAGAACCAGCGCGGGCCAGACGCCCTGCGCCAGCACCGCTGCGCCGAACAGCAGCCCGCCGGCGCCGGCGGCGGCGGCCGGGATCGACACGTAGGCGCGGGGGTCCTTGCGGGCCGCCAGGTCCGCCGAGCGGCCGCCGAACCAGGTGCCGGCCGCGCCGGCCAGCCCCAGGGCCACGCCCAGCAGCACCCCGGCCTCGCCGACGCTGAGCCCGTGCACGCGGATGAAGAAGGAGCCCATGAAGGCGGTCTGGCCGTAGCTGACGAAGGCCATGAAGGCGCCGCCAAGGCTGATCCACCAGAAGGTGCGCACCCGGGCGAGGTCGGCGAAGGCCTCGCGCAGCGGCTGGATCGGCGCCTCTTCGGCCATCGGGCGCGGCGGGGGCCTGGGCAGGGTGAACCAGGTGAGCGCGGCGAGCGCCACGCCGGGCAGGCCGACGGCGATGAAGGCCAGCCGCCAGCCCAGCGTCTGGGCCACCACCCCGCCGACCGCCATGCCGACCAGCTTCCCGAGCGGGATGCCGAGCGAATAGACGCCCATGGCCGTCGCCCGCCGCGCCTTCGGCACCAGCTCGGAGATCAGCGAGTGGGCGGCCGGCGAGCAGCCGGCCTCTCCGACGCCGACCCCGATCCGCGCGGCCAGCAGCTGCAGGAAGTTCCCCGCCAGGCCGCACAGCGCGGTCATCGCGCTCCAAATCGCCAGGCAGACGGCGATCAGTCGGCCCCGGTTGGTCCGGGGGCGGTCGGCGTAGCGCGCCAGGGGAATGCCGAGGAAGGTGTAGAAGACCGCGAAGGCCAGGCCGGTCATGAGCCCCAGCTGCCAGTCCGCCAGTCCGAGCTCGCGCTTGATCGGCTCCGCCAGGATGTTGACGATCTGCCGGTCGAGGTAGTTCAGCAGGTAGACGAGGAACAGCAGGCCGACGACGTAGTCGACGGACCGGGCGGAGAGCGCCGGTGCTTCGGATCGGACCGCCTGCTCCGCCATCACCCGACCTTCCGGACCTGGTCGGCCCAGAAGGGCTCGCGCAGCTGCCGCCGCAGCACCTTGCCGGCGGGGTTTCGGGGAAGCTCCTCAACCCAAGTGACGCCTTTGGGGACCTTGTAGCCGGCGATCCGCGCGCGGACATGGGCCAGCAGTTCGGCCTCGTCGACGACCGCACCCGGCTTGCCGACCAGGACCGCGTGGACCGCCTCGCCCCACTTGCGGTCGGGCACGCCGATCACCGCCGCGTCGGCCACGGCCGGGTGGCTGAGGAGGGCATTCTCGACCTCGGCCGGATAGACGTTCTCGCCGCCGGAGACGATCATGTCCTTCACCCGGTCGCGGATGTAGAGGTAGCCGGCCTCGTCCAGGCAGCCGGCGTCGCCGGTGCGGAACCAGCCGTCCGGCGTCACCACCTGGGCGGTGGCCTCGGCGTCGCGCCAGTAGCCCTTCATCAGCGCTGGGGTGCGCACCCGCACCTCGCCGACCTCGCCGGGCGGCAGCGGCGCACCGTCCGGGCCGGCGATCGCCAGCTCGACGCCCGGACCGGGCCGGCCGCAGGAGAGCAGGCGGCCGAGCGCTGGGTCGTGGTCCTCCGGATGGAGGAAGGTCAGCGGCCCGCTGGTTTCGGTCAGGCCGTACATCTGCACGAACTCGCAGCCGATCCGCCGCCGCGCCTCGGCCAGCACGCGCTCGGAGATCGGCGAGCCGCCGTAGCTGATCACCTGCAGGCTGGAGAGATCGCGCCCGGCCAGGTCGGACGACTCCAGGCAGGCATGAATCATCGCCGGCGGGAGGGTCGCCCGGGTGACCCGGTGCCCC
>JAQVDF010000127.1 GCA_028698405.1 Phenylobacterium sp.
CGGGCTGGCAATGGTCTGCGACGTGATCGACCCCGACGTCATCGCGCTGGGCGGGGGCATGTCCAACGTGGGCGAGCTCTACACGGCCCTGCCCGGCAGGATCGCGCCGCACCTGTTCTCCGACGTCTTCGACACCCCGATCCGCAAGGCCGTCCACGGCGATTCCTCGGGCGTGCGTGGAGCAGCCTGGCTGTGGCCGCTGGAGGCCGCATGACGGCGCTCTGCCGTGACTGTTACTGGACCGGGGCGGACCGGGCCCGGCGGTGCCCAGCCTGCGCCTCGCCGCGCCTCGTGGCCCACGACGAGTTGGAGCGCCTGTCCATCGCGCACATGGACTGCGACGCCTTCTACGCCTCTGTGGAGAAGCGCGATCGGCCCGAGCTGCGCGACAAGCCGGTGATCGTCGGCGGCGGCAAGCGGGGGGTGGTGACCACCTGTTGCTACATCGCCCGCATCAGCGGCGTCCGCTCGGCCATGCCGATGTTCCAGGCGCGCCGCCTGTGTCCCGAGGCGGTGATCGTCAAGCCGGACTTCTCCAAGTACCGCGCCGAGAGCCGCCGGATCATGGGGATGGTCGCCGAGCTCACCCCGCTAGTGCAGCCCCTGTCGCTGGACGAGGCGTGGATGGACCTGTCAGGCACCGAACGGCTGCACGGCGCGCCGCCCGCCGTCACCCTGGCGCGGCTGCAGGACCGGATCGAGCGCGAGACGGGGCTGACGGTCTCCATCGGCCTGGCGGCCAACAAATTCCTGGCCAAGATCGCCTCCGACCTCGACAAGCCGCGCGGCTTTTCGGTGATCGGGGCGGCCGAGGCGCAGGCCTTCCTGGCGCCTAGACCGGTTGGGATCCTGCCCGGGGTCGGGCCGGCGATGGTGCGGGCCCTGGCCCAGGCGGGCTTCTCCACGGTCGGCGACCTGGCCCGCGCCGACGCCAAGGTGCTGGCGAACCGCTTCGGCGCGCACGGGCTTCGGCTGCACCAGCTGGCCCACGGGCGCGACGCCCGCGCCGTGAACCCCGACGAGGGCCGCAAGGGGATCAGCGCCGAGACCACCTTCCTGGAGGATCTGCGCGACTACGCCGATCTCGAGGAGAAGCTGGCGCCGCTGTGCGAGCGGGTCGCCCGCCAGGCCAGGGCCGCGGGCGTCGCCGGCCGCGTCGTGCAGCTGAAGCTCAAGACCGCCGACTTCAAGATCCTGACCCGCCGGCGCACCCTGCCGGTGGCGACCCAGACGGCCAAGCGGCTGTTCGCGGTCGGCCGCGAGCTGCTGGCGGTCGAGGCCCGCGGCCGACCCTACCGGCTGATCGGCATCGGCCTCGCGGACCTCGCCGACGCCGCCAGCGTCGAAGCCGACTTCTTTGCGGGCGAAGAGAAGCGCGCATTGGCCGAGGAGACGACGCTGGACGCGATTCGCGCCCGATTCGGGCCCGCAGCCGTGGTTTCCGGACGCGCGCTGCGGTCAAGACCCCCATCTCGAGATTGAGTGATCGCGCCCGCTGCGCTTTGTAGAGCTCGTAAATCGGGCGCTGGACGGCCGGCCGGAGGGCTCGCGACGATTAGACCCTTCCAAACCCGGCCCGATGGCATATCTAATCAGCGACAGGCGGACTTTCGTTAGCGTCTGTCAGGAGACCTGTTCGATGGCCGAGCGCAAGCAAGGTGACCAGGCCACCGGCGTCAAGTCATCGGTGGTCACACAGACCAAGCCGAAGACACAGAAGCCCTCGATGTATCGAGTGCTTTTGCTCAACGACGACTACACCCCCATGGAATTCGTCGTGTACGTCCTCGAGCAGTTCTTCAACAAATCGCGCGAAGATGCGACTCGGATCATGCTGCATGTGCACCAGCACGGCGTGGGGGTGTGTGGCGTGTTCACCTACGAAGTGGCGGAAACAAAAGTGGCTCAGGTCGTTGATACCGCACGGCGGCATCAACACCCGCTCCAGTGCACCATGGAAAAGGATTAGAGGCCTAGCTTGCCTTCATTTTCGCGCCCGCTCGAAGAATCTCTCCACCGCGCCGTGGCTTACGCCAATCAGCGTAAGCACGAGTACGCCACACTGGAGCACCTGCTGCTCAGCCTCATCGACGATGAGGACGCCGCCAGCGTCATGCGCGCCTGCGACGTGGATCTGAACGCGCTTCGCACCACCCTCACCAACTATGTCGACAACGAGCTGCGCAGCCTGATCGTCGACGACGGCGAGGACGCCAAGCCGACGTCCAGCTTCCAGCGCGTGATCCAGCGCGCGGTGATCCACGTGCAGTCCTCCGGCCGCGAAGAGGTGACCGGCGCCAACGTGCTGGTGGCCATCTTCTCCGAACGGGAGAGCCACGCCGCCTACTTCCTGCAAGAGCAGGACATGACCCGCTACGACGCGGTCAACTACATCGCCCACGGCATCGCCAAGAAGGCCGGCGCCTCGGAGGCGAAGGCGGTCAAGGGCGCCGACGACGAGGAGAAGTCGACGGTCAAGACCGGCGGCGAGGCCCTGGAAGCTTACTGCATCAACCTCAACGAGAAGGCCAAGCAGGGTAAGGTCGATCCGCTGATCGGCCGCCACGGCGAGGTCGAGCGCTGCATCCAGATTCTCTGCCGGCGGACCAAGAACAACCCGCTGCTGGTCGGCGATCCGGGCGTCGGCAAGACCGCCATCGCCGAGGGCCTGGCCCGCAAGATCGTCAACAAGCAGGTCCCGGCCGTGCTGGCCAACGCGACCATCTTCTCACTCGACATGGGCGCGCTGCTGGCCGGCACCCGCTACCGCGGGGACTTCGAAGAGCGGGTCAAGCAGGTCGTCAAGGAGTTGGAGAACCACCCCGACGCGATCCTGTTCATCGACGAGATCCACACGGTGATCGGCGCCGGCGCGACCAGCGG
Organism: Phenylobacterium sp.; assembly: GCA_028698405.1. Lineage (GTDB taxonomy): Bacteria > Pseudomonadota > Alphaproteobacteria > Caulobacterales > Caulobacteraceae > Phenylobacterium. The sequence goes on from JAQVDF010000127.1 coordinate 2,884, forward strand.
CGGGGCGATGGACGCCTCCAACCTGCTGAAACCGGCCCTGGCCTCCGGCACCCTGCGGTGCATGGGCTCGACCACCTACAAGGAGTTCCGTCAGCACTTCGAGAAGGACCGCGCCCTGGTGCGCCGGTTCCAGAAGATCGACGTCAACGAGCCGACCATCGAAGACACGATCAAGATTCTGAAGGGCCTGAAGTCCTACTACGAGGAGTTCCACAAGCTCCGCTACACCAACGACGCCATCAAGGCGGCGGTGGAGCTGTCGGCCAAGTACATCACCGACCGCAAGCTGCCCGACAAGGCGATCGACATCATCGACGAGGCGGGCGCCAGCCAGATGCTGCTGCCCGAAGGCCGGCGCAAGAAGATCATCGGCCTGAAGGAGATCGAGACGGTCGTCGCCAAGATCGCCCGCATCCCGCCGAAGTCGGTCTCCAAGTCCGACACCGAGGCGCTGAAGCAGCTCGAAACCGACCTGAAGCGTGCGGTCTACGGCCAGGACGAGGCCATCGAACAGCTGTCGGCGGCCATGAAGATGGCCCGCGCCGGCCTGCGCGATGCGAACAAGCCGATCGGCAGCTACCTGTTCTCGGGGCCGACCGGCACCGGCAAGACCGAGACCGCCCGTCAGCTCGCCGCGACGCTCGGGATTGAACTGCTGCGCTTCGACATGAGCGAGTACATGGAGCGGCACACGGTCAGCCGGCTGATCGGGGCGCCTCCGGGCTACGTCGGCTTCGACCAGGGCGGCCTGCTGACCGACGCGGTCGACCAGCACCCGCACGCGGTCGTGCTGCTCGATGAAATCGAGAAGGCCCACCCGGACGTCTACAACATCCTCCTGCAGGTGATGGACCACGGTCAGCTGACCGACTCCAACGGCAAGAAGATCGACTTCCGGAACGTGGTGCTGATCATGACCACCAACGCCGGGGCCGCGGACGCGCAGAAGAACGCCATCGGTTTCGGCCGCGGCAAGCAGGACGACGAGGTCGAGGAGGCGCTCAAGCGCACCTTCACCCCCGAGTTCCGCAACCGCCTCGACGCGGTGGTCAACTTCCGTCCGCTGACCCCGGAGATCATCCGGCAGGTGGTGCAGAAGTTCGTCATGCAGCTCGAAGCGCAACTGGCCGACCGGCACGTCACCATCGAGACCAGCGACGAGGCGGCCGACTGGCTGGCCAAGAACGGCTTCGACGAGCTCTACGGCGCCCGGCCGCTGGCCCGGGTCATCCAGGAGAGCATCAAGAAGCCGCTGGCCGACGAGATCCTGTTCGGGCGGCTGGTCAAGGGCGGCCACGTCAAGGTGGTCCTCCAGGACGGCAAGCTGGCCTTCGAGATCGAGGCCGAGGCCCCGTCCCGCGAGCCCGGCGCACCGGTCATCGAGAACCCGGCCGAGGACACCGAGGCGGAGCCGGTCGAGTAGGCCGCAGACCCGCAAACGCGAAACGCCCGCCCAGGGAGACCCGGGCGGGCGTTTTTCGTTGAGGCGCCGGTGATTGGCTGCGCCGCAGGCGCTACCTGTCACCAGCCGTAAAGTGACAGGTAGGCCCGCTGCGCGGCCGACCAGTCACTGAGGATGTTCTGGAAGATTAAGGCCAGGACAAGCGGCATCCCTTGGGAGGGACAAGGCGGTTCCTAGGCCGCTGCACGCCGTCCTGGTTCGCTCGCGCGGCGGCTGGGAGGGTCCGTTGATCAGGCGGACCGAAAAGCGCCAGCGGTTCGCATCGAGCGGCCACTTAAGATGGTCGCGCGCCACCCCGAAGCAAGCGTGGCCGTAAAGGTTTCGTGGCCCCAATTTGGGGCTCCCTCAGCGAGCGTCCGGCAGTCTCGGCCGTGAAGCAGAGCGCGATCATGCCGACCACGCAGGCGCCCATCATGTAGTAGGCCGGCACCGCCTGATCGCCAGTCTTGCTGATCAGCCAGGAGTTCATGGCCGGGGCCGTGCCGCCGAACAGCGAGGTCGCCACGTTGTAGGCCACCGCGAAGCCCGCGAACCGCACGTGGGTCGGGAACATCGCCGGGAAGGTGGCCGAGATGGTCGCCAGCTGCGGCGCATAGAGCAGGCCCATCAATGCGAAGCCGACGATGGCTCCGAGCAGTCCCTGGCCCATCAGGTGGTAGAGCGGGATCACCAGCAGGAACAGGCCGACCAGCGAGAACCACCACATGGGCTTGCGGCCGACGCGATCGGACAGGCCGCCCGCGACGGGCATCAGCGCCATCATGAACAGCATCCCGATGATCGGGACGACCAGCGCCTCCTGCGTGCTGAGCCCCAGCCGGCGCTCCAGGTAGGTCGGCATGTAGCTGAGGAGCGTGTAGTTCACGACGTTCAGGGCGGTGACGAGGCCGCCCATGGTGAGCAGCGCCGGCCAGTGCCTGACCGCCAGTTCCTTCAGGCTGGCCGCGTGCGCCTGCCCCCTGGCCTCGGCCGCGGCCTCCATCTCCCGGAACACCGGGGTATCGGCCGTGCGGGAGCGGAGATAGAGCCCGACGAGGCCGAGCGGCGCTGCGATGAGGAAGGGAATTCGCCAACCGCCCGCCCGCATGGCCTCGTCGCCCAGGGCCAGCGAGGCGCCCAGCATCAAGAGCGCACCGAACGAGAAGCCGGCCAGGGTGCCGAACTCCAGGAAGCTGCCGAAGAAGCCGCGCCGATGATCCGGCGCGTATTCGGCCATGAAGGTCGCCGCCCCGCCATACTCGCCGCCGGTGGAGAAGCCCTGCACCATGCGCAGAACGATCAGCAGCAGCGGCGCCCAGAACCCGGCCGTCTCGTAGGAGGGGACCAGCCCCACCAGGAAGGTCGCCCCGGCCATCAGCAGGATGGTCATGGTCAGCACCGACTTGCGCCCGAACCGGTCGCCGAGCGGGCCCCAGAAGAAGCCGCCCAGCGGTCGGATCAGGAACGAGATGGCGAAGGTCGCCAGGGCGAACAGCGTCGCCTCCTGGGTGTCGCCGGGAAACAGCGCCGCCGAGATGTAGGTCAGGCCGTAGGCGTAGATGCCGTAGTCGAACCACTCGGTGGCGTTGCCTATCGCCGAAGCCGCGACGGCGCGGCGCAGGCCCGGGTGTTCGGCCGGGCGCCCCTCCCCCGCCGGGCCGCTCATGCCGCGTTCCTCAGTTCGGCGCCGTCGCCCGCCGCCACCAGCCGGGCGTGCAGCGCGCGCACGCTGGCGCTGTAGTCGGACTCGTGGACCACGAACTGGAGGTCCACGCGCCGGGTGAGCTGTTGCATGCCGAGGATCTCTACGCCCGCCTCGGTCAGCGCCATGGCGGCTTTGGCCGTGAGGCCGGGGATGTTCAGGTCGGAGCCGATCACGCAGACCAGCGCCACCGGCAGGGTGGTCAGCGTGGCGTTGGGGAACTGGCGCTCGAGGTCCGCGATGACCCGCTTGATCTGCTTCGGATTGGCGTCGAGGTAGTGGGTGATGGTGTTGGCGTTCGAAGCCTTGGACACGATCCGCACCGCATGGCGGGTGAGCACCGACAGCGCGCCGGCG
>JAQVDF010000128.1 GCA_028698405.1 Phenylobacterium sp.
GTGCTCTTCCGATCTGCGTAGGCAGGCGCGGGTCTTGTCGCGCACGTCGAGGATTTCGGCGATCTGTGTCGCGGTGGGCGGCGCGGCGGCCGGATCGGGCTGGATTGCGCGGACGGCGTCGGGGCCGATCATCCGGTCGAGCGCCGCGTCGCTCGGGCCGCCGATGTCGATGCCCTGCTCGCGGGCGGCCTCGCGCACCTGCACGCGCAGGTCCGCCTTCAGCTTCTCGCGGTCGATGCCGGCCTCGAAGGCTTCCGTATCGCCGCTCTGGGCGGCCACCAGCAGGTCGCGCACGTCCTTGGCCGCCTCGTCCTTGGCGTCGACGCCGCAGGCCGCAAGTCCCAGCAGCAGCAGGCCCGCCAGCCCGGGCCCGATGGTCTTACGCATGCTCACCCCGCTCGAAGCGCGCGACGCGACCAGCCGGCGTAGGTCATCGCGACGGGGGGCGGAAATTCGGCGTAGGCGCAGCCGAACAGCCCGCTGTCGCTGTCCATGCGCAGGCGGATCACCTCGCCCGGCCGGACCAGGTCGGGACCCAGCCGGAACCGCCATCCGATGGGCGCATTCGCCGCCTTCGGGAAGTGCGTCAGGACGTCCGGGCGCTCACAATGGGGCGAGACTTCGAGCAGGGTCCGCGCGCCGGCCTGAACGGACAGCCTGGTCAGGCGCTTGCCGGGCGTGCGCTCCAGCGCCCAGCCGGAGAATTCGACGGCCCCGTTGGTGAGGCCGGCGGCGGTCTCGAAGCCGCCCATCGGGGTGCTGGCCACGAATACCCCCGACACGTCCTTGCCCGGCGCGCCGACCACGTAGAGGTCCTGGTTCTCGTAGGCGCCCTTGTGGAACCGGCGCCAGGAGGGTCGGCCGGGCAGCCGGGCGATGGCGTCGGCCACGAAGGCCTCCGAGACGTAGCTCATCCCGTAGATGTCGGCGTCCAGCGAGCCGCTCTCGCTGAAGCGGAAGTAGCGGATGCCGCTGGCGTCCATCGCCTCGCCCTCGGGCAGGAAGCTCTCGTCGTGCACCGAGAAGGCCAGCACGCCGCCGGGCTTCAGGAGGCCATGCAGGGTGGCGAGCCAGCGGTGGAACAGGTCGGCGGGCAGGTGGGAGAACAGCGAGCCCACGAACACCAGATCGTGGCGAGCCTCGTGGCGCAGCTCGGCCGGGTCGGGTGTCGAGTAGGTTCCGGCCACCCCGAACGCCTGCCGCTGCCAGTCGACCGCGTCCTTGTAGATGTCGGCCACGTGGATCTGATCGGGCCGCAGCTTCTGCAGCATGATCCGGGTCAGGCGGCCGTAGCCGGAGGCGAAGTCGAGGAAGGAACCCAGCTTCTCGAAGCCGCCGAGCGCCCCGTCCACGATCTGGCGGACGGTGTCGTAGTGGCGCAACGTCGCCTCTGTGAACTTGAAGGCGGCGATCGAGGCGTCCTGCTCGTAGTTCGGCAGGATGGCCTTGAAGAACATCTCGTCCGCCCCCGGCAGCGGCCGGCAAAAGGCGTCCGCGTCCAGCCCATAGAGGCCGATGTAGTCGGCGATGAAGGCCCGGTAGCGGGGATCGAGGTCGTCGAACGACAGATCCGGCGCGCGGGCGGTATCGACGGGCATGGCGGGTCCGCGTCTGGAAGCTTCGGGGAAGGCCCTGGAATGGCCGAGCGCCACCGGCCCCGCAAGCCAAAATGCGCCCGGCTCCCGCCCCGGTCGGTTGCGCGCGGCCCGCGCCGGGGGATACTGCTCGCACGAACCAGAACAAGGAGGCCGTCGAGGTGAGCGAAGGCGAGGTGGTGATCCCGGTCCCGGAGGAATGGGCGGCGCGAGCCAAGATGAACGCCGCCGCCTACGAGGCGGCCGTCAGACGCGTCGAGGCCGATCCGGAAGGCTACTGGAGTGAGCTCGCCCAGCGCCTCGACTGGATCAAGTTCCCGACCAAGATCAAGGACGTGTCCTTCAACCTCGAGGACTTCCACATCCGCTGGTATGAGGACGGGATCCTCAACGTCTCGGTCAATTGCCTGGACCGGCACCTCGAGACCCGCGGCGACCAGACGGCGATCATCTGGGAGAGCGACGACCCGCACATCCATACCTTCCTGACCTACCGCGAGCTGCACGCGGAGGTCTGCCGGATGGCCAATGTGCTGAAGGCCAAGGGCGTCAAGAAGGGCGACCGGGTCACCATCTACCTGCCGATGATCCCGCAGGCCGCGGTGGCCATGCTGGCCTGCGCGCGGATCGGGGCGGTCCACTCGGTGGTGTTCGGCGGCTTCTCGCCCGACAGCCTTGCCGGCCGCATCCAGGACTGTCAGTCGACGATCGTCATCACCGCCGACGAGGGCCTGCGCGGCGGGCGCGTCGTGCCGCTGAAGGCGAACGTCGACGAGGCGCTGAAGGAGTGCCCGGACGTCACCGACGTGATCGTCATCCGGCGCACCAAGGCGCAGGTGAACATGGTCCCGGGCCGGGACGCCTACTACAACGAGCTGAAGCAGGGGGTCTCCGACCAGTGCGCCCCCGAGCCGATGAACGCGGAGGACCCGCTGTTCATCCTCTACACCTCCGGATCGACCGGTAAGCCCAAGGGCGTGCTGCACACCACCGGCGGCTATCTCGTCTGGGCCAGCTGGACCCACGAGGTGATCTTCGACTACCGGCCCGGCGAAGTGTTCTGGTGCACCGCCGACATCGGCTGGGTGACCGGGCACAGCTACGTGGTCTACGGCCCGCTGGCCAACGGGGCCACCACGCTGATCTTCGAGGGCGTGCCCAACTACCCGACCAACTCCCGCTTCTGGGAGGTGGTGGACACCCACAAGGTGGAGATCTTCTACACCGCGCCGACCGCCATCCGCGCGCTGATGCGCGACGGCGAGGAGCCGGTGCAGCGGACCTCGCGCAGGTCGCTGCGCCTGCTGGGCACGGTGGGCGAGCCGATCAACCCCGAGGCCTGGCTCTGGTACTACCGCGTGGTCGGCGAGGAGCGCTGCCCGATCGTCGACACTTGGTGGCAAACCGAGACCGGCGCGGCGCTGATCTCGCCGCTGCCCGGCTGCACGCCGATGAAGCCCGGCTCGGCCACCCGGCCGCTGCCCGGCGTGAAGGCCGAGCTGGTCGACGCCGACGGCAAGGTGCTGGAGGGCGCAGTCAGCGGGAACCTCTGCCTGACGGATTCCTGGCCCGGCCAGATGCGCACCGTCTACGGCGACCACGAGCGGTTCATCACCACCTACTTCACGACCTATCCCGGCAAGTACTTCACCGGCGACGGGGCCCGGCGGGACAAGGACGGCTACTACTGGATCACCGGCCGGGTGGACGACGTGATCAACGTCTCCGGCCACCGGCTGGGCACGGCGGAGATCGAGAGCGCGCTGGTCGGCCACGACGCCGTGGCCGAGGCCGCGGTAGTCGGCTTCCCGCACGACATCAAGGGCCAGGGCATCTACGCCTTCGTCACCCTGAGGTCGGATGTGGAGCCGTCGGACATCCTGCAGGCCGACCTGAAGGGCTGGGTGCGCCGCGAGATCGGCCCCTTCGCCGCCCCCGAGGCGGTGCAGTTCGCCTCCGGCCTGCCCAAGACCCGCTCGGGCAAGATCATGCGCCGCATCCTGCGCAAGATCGCCGAGAACGACACCGGCAACCTGGGCGACACCTCGACGCTCGCCGACCCCTCGGTGGTCGACGATCTGCTGAACAAGCGACCCAAGTGAGATCCGGCGGGCGGGTCTACTCGGTCCCGCCCGCCGCCCTGGGCAGGTCCTGGGCGACCACGCTCTTGATGTTGACGAACTCTCGGATGCCGAAGGCGGTCAGCTCGCGGCCGTAGCCGGAGTGCTTCACCCCGCCGAACGGCAGGCGCACGTCCGAGCGGACGTTCTGGTTCACGAACGACAGACCCGCCTCCAGTTCGTCGACGGCGATGCGCTCGCCGCGCGCCCTATCGCCGGTCAGCACGCCCGAGCCGAGGCCGAACGGCGAGTCGTTGGCCAGCCGGATCGCCTCGGCCTCGTCGGCCGCCTCGATCACCGCCGCGACCGGGCCGAACACCTCCTCGTCGAAGGCGGGCATGCGGGGCCGTACGTTGGTCAGCACCGTGGCCGGGTACCAGGCGCCCGGCCGGTCGGGGATCTCGCCGCCGCACAGCAGGCGCGCGCCGGCCTCCAGGCTGCGGCGGACCTGGTCGTGGATGGCGTCGCGCGCCTCGATGCTCTGCATGGGCCCCAGTTTCGTCGCCGGATCGTTCGGGTCCCCCATCCGGTAGTCGGCCATGCGGCGGGCCAGCGCCTGCTCGAACGCCTCGCGCACGCCGGACAGGGCGATGAACCGCTTGCCGGCGATGCAGCTCTGGCCGCCGTTGACCATGCGCGCGGCGGCGGCGACTTCGGCGGCCGCCTCGGGATCGGCGTCGTCCAGCACAAGGTAGGGGTCGCTGCCGCCGAGCTCGAGCACGCATTTCTTCAGCACCGCCCCGGCCTGGGCGGCGACCTTGCGGCCGGCCTCGACGCTGCCGGTCAGGCTGACCGCGGCGACGGCGTCGTCCTCGATCAGCGCCTTCACCGCATCCGAGCCGACGAGGACGGTGCGGAACACGTTTGGCGGGAAGCCGGCCTCGGCGAACACCTGCTCGATCGCCAGGGCGCAGCCGGGCACGTTGCTGGCGTGCTTCAGCACCCCCGTGTTGCCGGCCATCAGGGCCGGGGCGGCGAAGCGGAAGACCTGCCAGAAAGGGAAGTTCCACGGCATCACCGCCAGCACCGTCCCGATCGGGCGGAAGACGACCTGGGCGCGGGGGCCGCCCATGTCCACCGGCTGGGGCGCCAGCATGGCCTCGGCGTGGTCGGCGAAGTGGTCGCAGGCGCCGGCGCACTTCTCGATCTCGGCCCGGCCCTCGGTCAGGGTCTTGCCCATCTCGGCGGTCATCAGGGCCGCGAACTCGTCGCGGCGGCGGCGCAGCACCTCGCCCGCCGCCCGCATCAGCCGCGCCCGTTCGAAAAAGCTCGTCCGCCGCCAGCCTTCGAAGGCGGCGCGCGCCGCCTGGGCGGCCGCCAGCGCCTGATCCGGCGTCATGCCGGGATAGGAGCGCCCGGGCCGGCCCGTCGCCGGGTCCACCGCCGTGAAGACGGGCCCGTGCCCGCCGTCCGTATCGTCCATGATCGCCTCCGTGCCTGACTGCCGAACATCGCCCGCCGCGTGGAGGTTTCCCAGCCGGCGGCGCAATGCGCACGCGGCGCGACTCGTTATGATGAGGCGATGCGCCTCGCCCTCGCCTGTCTAGCCGCCACCGTGATCTCCGACGCCGGGCCCCGCCGGTGACCCCGGAGCTGCCCTGGGCCCTCCGCGCCGCGCTCGAGCGGCGGCTGGACGGCGTCTCCCGCCGCGACCTCGGGGCGCGGGCGCAGAAGGTCTCGGCCCACTACCGGCAGGGCGGGGCCTCCGAGGCCGTGGTTCGCGGCGAAGCCGACGCGCTCGCCTACGCCCTGACCCGCCTGCCGGCCACCTACGCCGCGGACCTCGCGGTGCTGGCCGAAGCGGCGCGGCTGGCGCCCGGCTACGCGCCGGCGAGACTGCTGGACGCCGGCGCAGGCCCCGGCGGCGGCAGCTGGGCCGCGGTCTCCGTCTGGCCCTCGATCTCGCAGGTGACCCTGGCCGATTCCAGCCGCCCCTTCCTGGCGCTGGCCGCCGAGCTCGCGGCCGACGGCCCGCCCGCGATGGCCGGCGCCGAGCGGCTGGCGGTCGACCTTGCGCGCGCCGCAGAGTTGCCGCGCGCCGACCTGGTGCTGATGAGCTACGCCCTGGCCGAGCTCGCTCCCGAGGCGCAGGACGGGGCGGTGGACGCCCTGTGGGCCGCGGCCGGCGGCCTGTTGGCCCTCGTCGAGCCCGGCACGCCGGCGGGATTCGCACGCTTGCGCCGGGCCCGGGCCAAGCTGATCGCCGCCGGCGCGCGGATACTCGCCCCCTGCCCGCACGAGGCCGAGTGCCCGCTGCTCGAAGGCGACTGGTGCCACTTCGTCCAGCGCCTGCCTCGCAGCCGCGACCACCGGCTGGCCAAGGCCGCCGACGCCCCGTTCGAGGACGAGAAGTTCGCCTACCTGGTCGCCGCCCGCGAGCATGTGGCCGTCGCCCCCCGCGGGGCGCGCGTGCTGACCCCGCCGCGGGCCGGCAAGCCGGGGATCGAGCTCAAGTTGTGCGCGCCGGCCGGAACGGCCGAGACGCGCTTCGTCGCCAGGCGCGACAAGGCCGCCTTCGGGATCGCCCGGCGGCTCGTCTGGGGCGCCGCCCTCCCGCCCGACGGGCCAGACGGCGGACGCGACGGAAACTAGCCCCTTGCCGATCCCCGTTTGGCTGTAGAGGTTGCCCGGCCGAACAACGAGACACGAGAGGGAGCTCCCATGCCC
>JAQVDF010000129.1 GCA_028698405.1 Phenylobacterium sp.
GTCGGCGCGACCGACGGCTCGTTCACCGAGATCCGCGGCGATCTCAAGCCGGGCGACCAGGTGATCACCGGCGGCGGTCCCAAGCCCAAGGTGGAGGCCCGCTCCCCGCTCGGCGGCGGCGGCCAGGGGAGCCGAGGCGGGTGATCCAGGTCCGCGACCTCACCAAGATCTACACCATGGGCGACGAGCGGGTGGCCGCGCTCGACGGCGTCTCGCTGGACATCGCCCGCGGCGAGCACATCGCCGTGGTCGGCCCCTCGGGCTCGGGCAAGTCGACGCTGATGAACATCCTGGGCGGCCTCGACCGTCCGGACAGCGGGACCTACCTGTTCGAAGGCGAAGACGTGTCCGCGTTCGACGACGACGAGCTGGCGAGGTTCCGCAACCAGCGGATCGGCTTCTGCTTCCAGTCCTTCCAGCTGCTGCCGCGGCTGACCGCCCTGCAGAATGTCGAGCTGCCGCTGATCTACGGTGGCTGGCCGCCGGCCGAGCGCCGCGCCCGCACCGCGGAAATGCTGGAGCGGGTGGGTCTGGGTGCCCGCATGACGCATCGGCCCAACCAGATGTCGGGCGGCCAGCAGCAGCGGGTGGCGATCGCCCGGGCCCTGGCCAACAACCCCGACCTGCTGCTCGCCGACGAGCCCACCGGCGCGCTCGACACCCAGACGACGCACGACGTGCTGAACCTGTTCGAGGAGCTCAACCGCGAAGGCCTGACCTTGATCGTGGTCACCCACGAGAAAGAGGTCGCCGACCGGGCCAAGCGGCGCATCTCCTTCAGGGACGGCAAGGTGGTGGCCGACGAGAGGACGCTGACCCCGGCATGAATTTCGTCGAACTCATCCGTTTCGCCGCCGGCGCCATCGTCGCCCACCCGCTGCGCAGCGGGCTGACCTCGCTGGGCGTCGTCATCGGCGTCGCCGCGGTGGTGATGATGACCTCCATCGGCCTGGGGGCCCAGCAGCGGGTGACCTCCACCATCGCCGGCCTCGGCTCGAACCTGATCATCGTCCAGCCCGGCGCGGCCCGGGCCGGCGGCGGCTTCGTGATGGGCGGGGCCGGCACCGGCATGAGCCTGACCGAGAAGGACGCCGAGGCCATCGCCCGCGACGTCGAGGGCGCGGTCGCCGTGGCTCCCGTGGTCCGCGGCCAGGCGCAGCTCGCCGCCGAGGGCGCCAACTGGAACACCCGCATCGAGGGCGTGACGCCCGACTACCTGATCGCCCGCGACCTGACGCTCGCCTCGGGCCGAATGTTCGACGAGCGCGAGGCCCGCCAGGGACGCAAGGTGCTGGTGATCGGCCAGACCATCGCCCGCGAACTGTGGGGCGAGCAGGACCCGGTCGGCCGGCGGGTGCGGGTGCGCTCGGTGCCCTTCGAGGTGATCGGGGTGCTGGCCTCCAAGGGCCAGTCCAGCTTCGGCCAGGACCAGGACGACGTCGTACTCGGCCCGCTGCAGGCCGTGCGCTCGCGGGTCGTCGGCCGCCGGCTGCGCGGCGACGTGGTGCAGACCATCTACGTCAAGGCCGAGAACGAGTCCGAGCTGACCCGGGTGCAGGAGGACGTCTCCAACGTCATCCGAGAGCAGCACCGCATCCGCCCCGGCGACGAGGACGACTTCTCGACCCAGAACATGGCCTCGATCCTGGAGGCCAGCCAGGCGGCGGTGTCGACCTTCACCATCCTGCTGGCCGCCGTGGCGGCGGTCTCCCTGGTGGTCGGCGGCGTCGGGATCATGAACATCATGCTGGTGGCGGTGACCGAGCGGACGCGGGAGATCGGCCTGCGCATGGCGGTGGGGGCCAAGCGCTCCGACGTGCTGATCCAGTTCGGCCTGGAGTCGGTCGCCCTGTCGCTGGCCGGCGGGATCATCGGCCTGGCCATCGGGGTGCTCGGCGCCCTGTTGATGGCCCGGGTCGGCGACTGGCCGGCGGCGGTTCCGACCTGGGCCGGGCCGCTCGCGCTGGGCTTCTCGATGCTGGTGGGAGTGGCCTTCGGCGCCTACCCCTCGTGGCGGGCCGCGCGGCTGGATCCCATCGACGCGCTGCGCCGGGAATAACCCCGGCCACGGTCACGGTTTTTTTCTCGCAACCTCATCGCGCTCTCGTTGGTTTGCTTGAGCGCAACCATACGCGAGACGCCATGCCCCTCCTCGGCCCCGCCCATGTTCCCCCGGCCATCCCCCCGCCCCCTTCCCCCAGAGGCGCGCTGACGGTCGGGCGCGGCTGCGGAGAGGCGCGTCATGGGCGCTCGCGCTCCCTCCCCCACCCGACGCCAAAGCAGGAGTAGCTCATGGCCAACCTGGATACGAACAAGCCGCGCGCCCGCCGGGGCTTCGCCGCGATGAACCCCGAACGCCGCCGCGAGATCGCCCGCAAGGGCGGCGCGAGCGTGCCCGGCGAAAAGCGCAGCTTCGCCAAGGACCGCGACCTGGCCGCTTCGGCCGGCCGCAAGGGCGGTGAAGCCTCGCGTGGTGGTGGTCGCGGCGCCCGCGGCGGCGACCAGGCCGAACGCTAGCCGACCAGCAATACGGCCGCGAAGGCGGGGGCGGAGTTGACGAAGCTCCGCCCCACCCGCCACCCGGCCTCGGCCGCCAGGCCCGAGAACCCGTCGACCGTGAACTTGTAGGAATTCTCGGTGTGTAGCCCTTCTCCCTCTGCGAAACGGAAGTCTCGCCCCAACACCCGCACCTGCTGTTCGCGCCTTGAGATCAGGTGCATCTCGATGCGGCTCTCGGCCGTGTTCCACACCGCACGGTGATCGAAGGCCGAAAGGTCGAAGTTCCCGCCGAGCTCGCGGTTGATCCGCTCGAGCAGGTTCTTGTTGAACGCCGCGGTGACCCCCTGCGGGTCGTCGTAGGCGGCGACCAGCGTCGCCTCGTCCTTCACCAGATCGATGCCGACCAGTAGCCGGCTCCCCTCCCCCAGCAGCCGGCGCGCGTTGGCCAGGAACCGCACCGCTTCGGCCGGCGCGAAGTTGCCGATGGTCGATCCCGGAAAGAAACCGAACCGCGGCCGACCGGCCACCGCCGCCGGCAGCTCCAGCGCCCGGGTGAAATCCTCCAGCAACGGCTCGACGATCAGGCGCGGGTAGTCCCGCCTGACCCTGGCCGCAGCCGCCTCCAGGGCCTCGCGACTGATGTCGATGGGGACGTAGGCGGCCATCTGCGGCGCGGCTTCCAGCAGGATCCGCGTCTTGACGCTCGCCCCGCTGCCGAACTCGACCAGCACCGACCCGTCCGGCGCCTCGGCCGCGACGTCCGTTGCATGGCGCTGCAGAAGGGCCGCCTCCGTACGGGTCGGGTAGTAGGCCGGCAGCTCGCAGATGGCCTCGAACAGGGCCGAGCCCTCGGCGTCGTAGAAGTGTTTCGGCGGGATGCTCTTGGCCGGGCGCGAGAGGCCCTCCAGCACGTCGCGGGCGAAGTCCGAACTCGCGGGCTGGGTCCGCACCCTCTGAGGGGGCGCATCATCGGCGAGCCGCAGGCCGGCGAACATCCACCGCTGATGGGGATAGAAGAAGTTGCGGTAGCTGGCCCGCACGTGACCGGCCGGCGTAATGCAGGCTCCGCCGCGCAGCACCATCTGGCCGACCATGAACTTGCCGTTGTACTCGCCGACCGCCCCGGCGGCGGGCCGAAAGCCCGGATAGGCCGCGTAAGCGCTGCGGGTCCACTGCCAGAGCTCGCCGTACATCTGCCGAAGTCCGCGCTCGCCACGTGTCGCGGCGGCCGGCGCGAGGTCCTTCGGGTCCAGAAAGCGGCCGGCGAGCGGGGCAGCCTGCGCCGCGTGCTCCCACTCCGCTTCGGTCGGCAGCCGCCGGCCGGCCCAGGCCGCGAAGGCTTCGGCCTCGTAGTAGCTGACGTGATGCACCGGCCGGGCAGGATCGACCGGGCGCAGGCCGTGCAGCGTCATCTCCAGCCAGCCGTCGTCGCCCTCGCGCCAGTAGAGCGGCGCGGCCCAGCCCTCCGCCTGGACGCGGGCCCAGCCTTCGGACAGCCAGAACTCCGCCCGCCGGTAGCCGCCGTCGGCCATGAAGGCCAGCCACTCGCCGTTGGTCACCAGCCGGTCGGCGAGGCGGAACGGCTCCAGCCAGGCCTTGTGGCGCGGCCCCTCGTTGTCGAAGGCGAAACCCCGGCCGTCGTGACCGATCTCCACCAGACCGCCTTCGAATTCGACCCAGCCCGCCTCGCCTGCCGGTTCGGACGGCGCGGGCGCCGGCGCCTCCAGGTAGGCCGGACTGAGCGGCGACTGGGCGAAGAGGTGCAGCACGTCCATCAGGATGAGTTCCTGGTGCTGCTCCTCGTGGGCGAGACCGAGTTCCAGCAGCGCGGGCGTCTCCTGCTCCAGCAGCGTCTCCATGCGCTGGTCGACGAAGGCGCGATAGGCCAGCACCTCCTCGAGGCTCGGGCGGGTGAGCAGGCCCCGCAGCGGCCGCGGCTGCCGCTCGCCCACCGTCTCGTAGTAGGAGTTGAACAGGTAGCCGTAGGCCGCATCGAAAGGGCGCCAGCCCCCGGTCAGCGGCTGCAGGATGAAGGTTTCGAAGAACCAGGTGGTATGGGCCAGGTGCCACTTGGTCGGGCTGGCGTCCGGCATCGACTGGGCGACCTGATCCTCGGGCCCGAGCGGCGCGACGATTTCGAGCGTGCGCGCCCGCACCTGACGGTAGCGGTCGATCGTCCGCAGGCCGGTCTCGGAATCTGGCCGCAGCGGGCCGGCGTCGTCGGAGGGGGCCATGGGTACTCCTCGCCGCTCGGATCCAATTCGGAGACCGCCGGTCTGCGGACTGCAAGCGCGATCTTAACGCGCCGGGCGGCCAACGCCATGGACCGCCGGAAGTTCCCGAATCCGGAGGGTTTCCGGCCGGAGAAGGGCCGGAACGTAAGCAGGGGCGGCACGTTGAACGACCGCCGGGTCGGGGCGATTGGAGCGGGGCGCAGTAATCGGAGGGCCGCCATGACCTCGTCAACCAACTGGCGAGACGAGGTAGTATCCCTGATCCCAGCCTTGCGCGCGTTCGCCTGGTCGTTGAGCCACAACGGATCGGACGTCGACGACCTGGTTCAGGACACCCTGATCAAAGCCTGGACCAACCGCGAGAAGTTCGAGCCCGGCACCAACCTGCGGGCCTGGCTCTTCACCATCCTCCGGAACACCTACTACACCAACGTGATCCGCCGGCGGCGGGAGGTGCGCGACGAGACCGGCGAATACGCCAGCGGCCTGAAGGCGCCGGCCACCCAGGACTGGAGCGTGGCCATACACACCCTGCAGGCCGCCCTCGCCCAGCTTCCGGACGAGCACAGGGAGGCGCTGATCCTGGTGGGTGCGGCGGGCCTCTCCTACGAGGAGGCGGCCGAAATCTGCGGCTGCGCGCTGGGCACCATCAAGAGCCGCGTGAACCGCGCGCGCGCGCGCCTTCTGAAGATCATGGACGCCGAGGACGCCACCGATGTGATGGCGAGCGAATTCGCCGTCGCTAACCGGATGTAGCGCGGCCGGCGGCGCGGCGCACGGCAGGCGCCGCCTTCACTTCGGCCTCGCCCTCGTCGAGCTGGTCGATCACCGACCACAGCCGGTCCGGGATGGGGAGCGCCTCGGCGGCCTCGAACATCTCGCGCAGCTGGGTCGAGACGGTGTCGAGCCTGGCCGGTCTGGTTGTCCTGCGTGTCATGGCGTGTCCCACAGCCTCGACGCGAATTCTAGGACGCCCGCGCCCCGGCGCGACAGGTGACATTAGCGCGCAGATTCGCCCGTTCGGCGAACTCCCGACGGGCCGGAACCAGGCCCTTCGTGGACGGTTGAGCCCTCGAGACGCAGCGCAAGATCACACGCAACGCCCACACAGGGGAACCGCCCGATGCCTGGCCGCGACGACTACCGGAGCAACCGCGAATACGAGGAGTACGAACGCCGCAGGGGTGAAATGGACCGCAGCCCGCAGCGCCGCATGGGCGGGGCCGAGCGGCGCAGCTTCGAGCCGCGCGTCCGCTACGCCGAGGCGGACGACCGCTATGGCCGCCTCGGCGACTATCCCGGCTCGATGGACGAAGCGCGGGCCTGGCGCGCCGAGCGAATCGGCAGCCGCTACGATCAGGACCGCAGCGGCTACGGCCGCGGCTGGAGCGCCGGCTGGCGACGCCCGAACGGCCTGGCGCGCGACGACCGCGAGCCCTGGCGCGCTCAACGGCCCGATGAGCCGGGCTACGGCGGCCAGGAATACGGCATCGAGGCCCACGGCGACGAATTCGCCCGCAGCTCCTCGGTCGTGCAGGAGGCTACCGACGGCGGCCGCCGGCTGCGCGGCCGCTTCGGCGAGGACGAGCGCGGCGATCCGCCGTTCCGCGGCGAGGCGGGGCAGATGGCCTGGCGCGACG
>JAQVDF010000130.1 GCA_028698405.1 Phenylobacterium sp.
GCGCCCGTCCAGCTCGCCTCGGCCCCGCAGCCGCGGCCCCAGGTGCAGCCTCAACCGGCCATCGTCCGGGCGCCCGCCCAGGCCCTGCCGCAGAGCCTCTACGATTCCCCGCGGCCCGCGCCGGCCCCTGCGCCGGCGGCCGTCCGCGAACCCGAACCTCAGCCGGCCCCTGCGCCGCGACTCGCCCAGGCGCCCGCCGCCCCGCAGCGGGGCGCCGCCCCCGCGCGGCTCTACTCGCTGCATCGCGAGTACGGCATGACGCCCGACGCGGTTCCCGCCGCGCCCGCTGGGACCGGCTATGAGCTGATCGGGCCGGCCGATGCGCCCGCCGAGGCGGACGAAGGCGCCGCGCCGGCCCGCACCTCTTCCATCGACTCCCGCCTGTTTTGAGTGACGCCGCATGCAACGCTCCAAGCTGCACGACCTGATCGAGCTCGCCCGGGGGGAATCCAGCGAACGGCGGCGTGAGCTGCTGCGCTCCGTCACCGACCTGTTCTTCACCTCCGAGGCCGAGCGCAAGGGCCAGGAGATGGAGCTGTTCGACGACATCCTCTCCCAGCTCTCCAGCGAGATGGAAGAAGCGGTCCGCATCGAACTGGCGGAGCGCATGGCCACCGCCGACGCCCCGCCGAGCGGCCTGCTGCGCGCCCTGGCCCGCGACCATTCGATCGCCGTGGCCCATCCGGTGCTGACCGGCTCGCGCGCGCTGACCGAAGACGACCTGCTGATCGTCGCCCGCACGCGCGGTCAGGAGCACCTGCGCGCCATCTCCCAGCGCGAGACCGTCTCGCCGGCGGTGTCCGAGGCGATCGTCGAGCGCGGCGACGACAAGACCCTGGGGGTGCTGCTGCGCAACGAGGGCGCCGAGCTCTCGCGCGAGGCCCACGAGATGGTCGTCGACCGGGCGGCCGAGAACCCCGAGCTGCACGAGGCGGTGGTCAACCGCAAGACCCTGCCGCCCGACCTGCTGAACGAGATGTACTTCGTCGTCGAGGCCCGGCTGCGCGACAAGATCCTGGAGCGCAACAGCGACCTCGACCCGGCGGCGCTGGAAGCGGCGCTGGCCGCCGGCCGCAAGAAGGTCGCCGCCCTGCACGGCTCCCTGCCCCCGGACTACGCCGAGGCCGAACGCACCATCCGCGCCATGCGCGCCAAGAACGCCATCACCCCGCCGGTGCTGGCCGGTTTCCTGCGCAACCGCGAAACGACCAAGTTCCTGGTGGCTCTGGCCGAAATGGCCGGCGTCGACTTCCAGACCGCCAAGCGGATCCTGGAGAGGCGCGAACTCGACGCCCTGTCGATCGTCTGCAAGGCGGCCGGCTTCGACCGCTCGCTGTTCCTGACCTTCGCCGTGCTGATCCTCGACCGCGAGGCCCACGCGCTCGGCAGGGCGCGCGAATACGGCGAACTCTACGACGCGCTGCCCGCCGAGACGGCCCAGCGGACCATCCGCTTCTGGCGCATGCGTCGCTCGACCGGCGACGTGGCGGCGGCCTGAGCCGTCTCTAGAGCGTCGAGCGGCTCGGAGAGGCCGAGGCCCGCAGGCGCTCCAGCGCCTCGACGGCGAGCAGGCTCAGCGAGCGCAACCCCTCCTCGGTGAACACGTCCAGCGCCGCGTTGAGGGCGACGGCGGCGGCCGCGCGCTCGCCGCGGTCTTTGCGGGTGAGCTCTGCACGCGCCTCGTAGATGCGGGCGAGGTTCAGCTGCACCAGCGCCCAGCCGACCGGATCCCGGCGGGCCTGCAGGCGCGACAGCTCGATCTTGAAGGCGCTTTCGGCGGCGTCCAGCACGGCCATGTCGCCGGTCAGCTCGGCGAGCCGGGCCAGGCACAGCGCCCGGTTGCTGGCGGCGGCGGCCCGCACCGCCAGCGAGGGCGTGCGCTGCAGGGCCATCAGCGCGCGGTCGTAGCCGGTGATCGCCTGCTCGTAGGCGCGCTCGCTGGCGCTCTCCTCCGCCAGCCCCTGCAGCGCCTGGGCGAGGCCCACCTGGGTGCGGGCCCAGTCGAGCGGACTGTGGTCGCGGGGCAGCTGGTCGAGCACGTCGGCGAGATCGGTGACGGCGGCGGCGAACAAGTCGGCCTGGCCGGTGATTTCGCCCAGCAGGGTCGAGGCCTGGGCTGTGGCCAGCACCGCCCGGGCCCAGGTCAGCGGCTCGTAGGCCAGGTCCATGGCCGCGGCGACCTCGGACGCCTCGTCGCAAGCGGCGCTCACCAGATCGCGGTCCTTCAGGCGCGCGCCCCACGCAGCCAGCAGGTCGGCGCGGGCCAGCCGCGCCTCGGCGGCCAGCAGTCGGGCGGGCGGGCAGCGGCGCACCAGCGCCTGCAGCGCGGCGATCGGCTGGGCCAGACGTGCGGAGAACTGGCGGGCGGCGTCCGCATCGCCTGTGGACAGCCGCCGGCGCGCCTCGATCAGCGCGAGCGCCGCATCGGCCAGCGGCGCGGCCAGCCCTCCGCGGCAGGCCTTGCGAGCCTCGGTGAAGGCGACCTCGGCGGCCGCGTTGAGCCCCTCGTCGCCGAACAGCTCGGCCCCCAGCAACGCGCAGTAGCCCTGCTCGCAACGGGCGCGGGCCCAGCCGTCCGGGCGGCGCGACCGGTCGAACGCGGCGGCGGCGGCCTCGGCGGTGGCGGCGGCCTTGCGCAGCGCTACGGCCTCGCCCGAGCGTCGTGCGATCTCGCGCCAGACGATCGCGGCCTCCAGCAGCCGCTGCGCGCGGTCCCGGGCCCCCACCCGGCCGGCGGCGACGTCCGCCGCCTTGCCTTCGCTGCGCAACAGGGACAGCTCGAGGAGCTCCAGAAGCGCCTGGTCCCCGCCGGTCAACCCATCCCGCAGGGGCCGGATGGCCTCGGCGCCGAACAGCCGCTTAAGCTCACGCCCGAACTCGAACATGCCCCCAACTCCGGTAACCCTGATCCGTCCCACCACGGGACGTCTTCAGGCCGCTCTCCCGGAGATGAGCAAAGCCGAAGCCGCGCGCCTTTAACAAGTCGTTAACCATAAAGTCATGGTTAACCGGAGATAAATATATGTTGATGAATTCGTGATGTGGCGTTGGCCGGAGTCTTGCAGGGTTAACAGCAATCGCCGCGAGACCACCCAACTTGGGTCCGCGAGACCTTATCCACCCTCGTGGCCACCCCCCACGCGAGGCGTCCCTTCTCCCACGAGGAGAGAAGGAACCTGGCCTCACGCCCGCTCCTTCGTCCGCTCGAACCGCACCTTTGGGAAGCGCTCGGAGACGTAGCCGATCTCCCAGGCGGACTTGGCGAGGAACACGGGCTGATCGTCGATGTCGGCGGCCAGGGCGGTGCGATGCTTGCCCATGAAGTCCTCGACGTCGGCCTTGTCGCCGGCCAGCCAGCGGGCTTCGGCGAAGGGGCTGGCCTCGAAGATGACTTCCAGGGCGTATTCGTTGGCCAGCCGGTCGGCCATCACTTCGAACTGTAGCTGTCCGACCGCGCCGACGATGAAGTCGGCCCCGATGTGCGGGCGGAAGAGCTGGGTCACGCCCTCCTCGGCCAGGCCCTCCAACGCCTTCTTCAGGTGCTTGGCCTTCAGCGGGTCCTTCACCCGCACCCGCTGGAGGATTTCCGGGGCGAAGTTCGGCAGGCCGGCGAAACGCACCTGGCCGCTCTCCGAGAGGCTGTCGCCGACCCGCAGCACGCCGTGGTTGGGAATGCCGATCACGTCGCCGGCGAAGGCGTCCTCGGCCAGCTCGCGGTCGGAGGCGAAGAACATCACCGGCGCGTTCACCGACAGCTGGCGGCCGGTGTTCTGCACCTTCAGCTTCATGCCGCGCGAGAAGCGGCCCGAGCACAGCTTGAGGAAGGCGATCCGGTCGCGGTGGTTGGGGTCCATGTTCGCCTGGACCTTGAACACGAAGCCGGTGACCTCCTTCTCGCCGGGGGCGATGTGGGTCTCCTCGCCGGCGCGCAGCGCCGCCACCGGCTTGGGCGCCGGGGCGTAGGCGCCCAGGCCCTCGAGCAGTTGCTCCACGCCGAAATGGCGCAGGGCCGAGCCGAAGAACACCGGCGTCATATGGCCCTCGAGGAATGACTGCGGGTCGAACGGCTTGGCCGCCTCCTGGACCAGCATGGCCCCCTCCTCCAGCTCGCCCTGCTCGTCGGGGTCGAGGTGGGTGACGATGGCGTTGCTCTTCAGCGCCACCGGCGCGGGATGGCCCTCGTGGCTCCCCTTGGCGAAGGGAAGAAACTGTTCGCGGCGCAGGTCCAGCATCCCCTTGAACCGGCCCCCCGACCCGGCGGGCCAGTAGAGCGGCGCGGGATCCAGGGCCAGCTTGGAGGCGATCTCGTCCAGCAGGGCGAAGGGGTCCTGCGCCTCGCGGTCCATCTTGTTGATGAAGGTGACGATGGGAATGTCGCGCAGGCGGCAGACCTCGAACAGCTTGAGGGTCTGGGGCTCGATGCCCTTGGCCGCATCCAGCACCATCACCGCCGCGTCGGCCGCGGTCAGGGTACGGTAGGTGTCTTCCGAGAAGTCCTCGTGCCCCGGCGTGTCCAGCAGGTTGAACATCAGCCCGTCGTGGTCGAACGTCATCACGCTCGCCGAGACCGAGATGCCGCGCTCGCGTTCGATCTTCATCCAGTCCGATCGGGTGCGGCGGTTCTCGCCCCGGGCCCGCACCTGGCCGGCCGCCCGGATCGCGCCCCCGGCCAGCAGCAGGTTCTCCGTCAGCGTGGTCTTGCCGGCGTCCGGGTGGGAGATGATCGCGAACGTGCGCCGTCGCGCGGCCTCGACGGCCGGGGAATGGGAGCTCATGGCGAGCGCCGATAGCCTGCCCCGCTCCCGCACGCAAACGCGCGTTGGCAGCAGCGGCTGTTCTCATCGTATTGCTGGGAGGCGGGAACCGCCCGAAGGGCGGTGAGGAGGGCGAGACCCGCTACGGCTCTCTGTCCAGCCGCTTGGCGACCACGCCGTCGAGCGCCGCACCCAGATCGGCCAGCGCCATGGCGGGAGAACACCGCCTGCGCCGCCCCGTTCCTCGCCGATCAGGCGGCGACTCGCCGCCAGATGGCCCGCTCCACCGTATCGGCGTCCAACTCGCCGTCGCGCTGGCGGCGGTAGAGGTCGGCCATCACGTCGACGGCCAGGGACGCGAACTTGGTGGTCACCTCGCCGGGCGGGCAGCCGAAACGGGGCGAGGAAAAGCAGGCCGCATTGACCAGCGGAGCCCTGAGCTGGATCAGCGCCGCCAGCCGCTGGGCCCGGTCGGGACGAACGCGATGCAGGTTGGGGTTGGCGGCGAACATCTCCCGTCCCAGCCGCACGACGGCGTCGATCGACAGCGGCGCGACCTTCGCGCCGAGGCCGTCCTTGGCGAAGCTGATCTCCGCCGTGCTGATCACCGCGTCGTTGAGGAGGAAGAGCATTCCCCTTTGTCGCCAATCGAGGTTTCCAAGGGGCTGCCGAAGTAGGTTTCCGTCAGGCTAACCCTGCTCCACCGGCTCGGTCAGGAAGTGGCGGCCCTGCTTGTCCTCGATCTCCACGATCCAAAGGTCAGGGTCGATGCGGACGGCGCGCTCCAGGTAGCGGTCGAGGTCGGGCTCGTCCTCGGAGGCGGCTGGGCGCATCCACACCCGCTCGCCGTCGCCCCTGGTGGCCTCGGCGTAGAGTCGGGCGGTGTTGTCCGAACGGTTCATCACCTTGACGATGACCGCGCCGGCGCGCGGGTCGCCCTTGCGCGCCACGACGGCGAAGCCGCCGCCCAGCTCGGCCCGACGGATCAGGGCCGCCACCCACACGTCGGTCGAAAGCAGCATCCGCGCCCCTTGGCAGCACAACGTCAACCGAACGGAAACGCCGGCCCGGTTAAGCCTCCGATACGGTCGCCGCCGACCATAGGGGAAATGATCCGCCGATGACGAGCCCGCGCATGAGCCGCGCCGCCCTGGCCGGGGCCGGGCTGTCCGTGGCTCTCGCGGCAGGCGCGGCCGCCGCTCCCACGGATCTGTTGCGCGAGCGCGCCTTCGTGGTCGCGGCCGACGCCCGCTGCGGCCTGTTCGACGCGCGCACCGCCGCGGCGCTCGCCGCGGGCCGGGCGCAGGCGCGCAACACCGCGATCCGGGCCGGCGCCTCGTCCGCCCAGATCGCCGAGGCGGAGGCGGAGGCCCGTCGGCGCGCTTCGGGCCTCGCCTGCACGGCGCCCGAAGTCCGCGCGGCGGCCGAGCGGGTGCGCAGCGCCCACGAGGCCTTCGCCAGGCTCGAGCGGATCACCTACCCCGGCGAAATCGGCGAGTGGCGGGCCGATCGCGGCGTCGGCGCTCGCCCGCGCTGGCGGCTGGCCCAGACCACGACCATCGGCGGCCGAACAGGCGTGTTCGG
>JAQVDF010000131.1 GCA_028698405.1 Phenylobacterium sp.
CCTTCGGCGGCGGGGTGATCGGCGACCTCGAGACCAGCGACGCCTTCTGCCAGAGCCTGGCCCGGGTGACGCGCGCGCCGGTGCTGTCGGTGGACTATCGACTGGCGCCCGAGCGCCGCTTCCCCGCCGGCCTGGAGGACGTACTGGCCGCCTACCGCTGGTCGCGCGAGCACGCCACCCGCTTCGGCGCGCCGGAGGGGGCCGTCGCCATTGCCGGCGACTCCATGGGCGGCGGCTTCGCGGCCGTGATCCCGCAGGAGCTGAAGCGGGCGGGCGAACCGCAACCGGCGCTGCAGCTGCTCATCTATCCCTGGGTGGACGTGGCCTGCGAGAGCGCCTCGATGACCACCTACGCCGACGCCTGGCCGCTGAACCGGGCGACCCTGGACTGGTTCCGCGGCCACTACATGGGCCCCGAGGACGACCCGGCCGACCCGCGCCTCTCTCCACTGAGGGCCAAGGACCTGTCCGGCCTCGCCCCCGCCGTAGTGGTGAGCGCCGGCTTCGATCCCCTGCTCGACCAGGGCGAGGCCTACGCCCTGCGGCTGCGCGAGGCGGGCGTGCCGGTCGTCTATCGCTGCTACGACCACCTCACCCACGCATTCACCGCCTTCACCGGCGCCGTGCCCGCGGCCGACATCGCCTGCCGCGAGATCGCAGGGCTGGTGCGCGAAGGCCTGGAAGGACGGATCTGCTGATGCGCGCGCTCGTCGTCGAAGAGCTCGCAGCCGACTACGCCGGCTGCGCCCTGAAGGATGTGCCGACGCCGGAGCCCGGCCCCGGCGAAGTGCGGGTGCGCGTGCGCGCCGCGGCGGTGAACTTCCCCGACCTGCTGCAGACCCGCGGCGAGTACCAGCACAAGCCGCCGCTGCCCTTCATCCCCGGCATGGAGGTGGCCGGCGAGGTCGAGGCGCTCGGCGAGGGCGTCACCCGCTTCAAGGTGGGCGATGCGGTGGTCGGCGGCGCGCGCGTCGGCGGCTTCTCCGAGTTCGCGGTGAGCCCGGCCATGGCGCTGCGCGAAAAGCCCGAGCAACTGAGCTTCTCCCAGGCGGCCGGCTATGGCACGGCCTACCTGACCGCCTACGTCGCCCTGGTCCGCCGGGCCCGGCTGGAGCCGGGCGAATGGGTCCTGGTGCACGGGGCGGCCGGCGGCGTGGGACTGGCCGCCGTCGATCTCGCCAAGGTGCTGGGCGCGCGGGTCATCGCGGCCTCGGCCTCCGACGCCAAGCTGGCGGTCATCCAGAGCGAGTACGACGTCGATGCGACCGTCAACGTCACCGGCGGCTTCCGCGACAAGGTCAAGGAGATTACCGGCGGCCACGGCGCGGACGTGATCTACGATCCCGTGGGCGGCGACGTGTTCGACGAGAGCACCCGCTGCATCGCCTTCGACGGCCGCCTGCTGTCGATCGGCTTCACCTCCGGCCGGCTGCCGACGCTGCCGGTCAACATCGCCCTCATCAAGGGCTTCTCGGTGATGGGCGTGCGGGCCGGCGAATACGGCCGTCGCTTCCCCGAGAAGGGCCGCGAGAACACCCAGGCGATCTGGGAGCTGGCCCGCGAGGGCCGGGTGAAGCCCCGCGTGTGGCGCGAGTTTCCGCTGGCCGACTGGCGCAGCGCCTTCGATTCCCTCGCCGACCGCCAGGTGGTCGGCAAGACCATCATCCGTCCGGACCTTCCATGACCATCGACACGCAGGACCAGTTCGAAAGGCTTCAGGCCGCCGGCCGACTCGTCGCGCGCACCCTCAAGGCCATGGGAGAGGCCCTGGAGCCCGGGATCACCACCGGCGAGCTCGACGCCCTGGGGCGGGAGATGCTGGAGGCGGAAGGGGCCCGCTCGGCGCCGCAGATCTGCGTCGGCTTCCCGGCCGCGACCTGCATCTCGGTGGGCCCGGACGTCGCCCACGGGATTCCCGGCGACCGACGCATCGAGGCCGGCGACCTGGTCAACATCGACGTCTCGGCCGAGCTCGACGGCTTCTTCGCCGACAACGGGGCGAGCTTCGCCGTGCCGCCCACGCCCAAGCGCATCGAGCGCCTGTGCCGGGACGGGCGGCGCGCGATGTGGACCGGCATCCGCGCCGTGCGGGCCGGCGGGCGGCTGAACGAGATCGGCCGCAGCATCGAGACCTTCGGCTACACCCTGGTCCGCAACCTCGCGAGCCACGGTGTCGGCTCCTGGCTCCACGAGGAGCCGGAAGACCTCGCCACCTGGTACGAGCCCCGCGACGAGCGCCGCATCCACGAAGGCATGGTGTTCACCATCGAGCCCTTCCTCTCGCTCGGCGCCGAGTGGGTCGACGAACTCGACGACGGCTGGACCCTGCGCCCGCCCCATGGCGAGCCGACGGTGCAGTACGAGCACACCCTGGTGGCCACGAAGAACGGCCCCGTGATCCTGACGCTTGCCTGAACCCTCGCTCGGGCCGGAAGGAGCTCACGCCGCTCGAGAGCGTCGCACGAGACGCCGGAACAGGCTCCAGGCGGCGAAAAGCATCAGCGCAAGGAGGATCGGGATCAGCAGCGGCGCTGCGAGCGCCAGGGCGGCGGTCAGGAACGCCAACACGTCCTCGGCGAAGGAGACCGCCGGGTTGGCGAGGCCGCCGGTGGTCGCGGTGCTGGTCAGCCGCGTGCCCGCCTGGGCGGTGTTGAAGGCCAGCGCCGTAGGCGCGCCGACGATCAGGCCGAGGACCGCCGCCATCGCCGGGTCGAGGCCGCTGAAAGCGGCCGCCGCCGCCAGCGCCCCGGCGGCGGGGCGGGCGACCGTCCCGAAGGCGCTCAGCGCATGGTCGACGACCGGGATCTTGTCGGCGAGGAACTCGGCGATCGCCGCGACGGTCAGCGCGATCAGCGCCGCGTCCGACTTCAGCCAGGCGAAGGCGCCGGACAGCTCGATCCCGAACAGCTCGAAGCGCGCCGCCGCCGACAGCATCAGGAGCGACAGAAAGGTCTTCAGCCCCGTCGCCGCGGCGAGGCCGAGGCCGAGGCCCAGGAGGCCGGCGAGCAGCCAGGTTTCCATGGGCGGAGAGTCCCACGCCGGGGATCGGTTGTCAGCCGCATCGTGGGGGGCGGCGGTCCCGCCTCGACCGTCCGAGGTTGACAGGGCGGGGGGCATCCCGTAGAGACCGCCGCTCGAATTTTAGACCGGAGCCAATCTCGTGAAGCGGACCTACCAGCCGTCCCGACTCGTGCGCAAGCGCCGTCACGGCTTCCGCGCCCGGATGGCCACCAAGAACGGCGCCAAGGTCATCCAGCGCCGCCGGGCCAAGGGCCGCAAGCGCCTGTCGGCCTAGTCGCCGGCATGGTGTCCGGGTGACGGACGCCGCCTTCCCCATCCAGCGTCTGAAGAAGCGCGCCGAGTTTCTGGCCGCGGCGAAAGCGCGCGCCGTGCCGCGCGGCGCCGTGCTCGTCCAGGCCCGCGACCGGGCCGACGGGACGGACCTCGTGCGGCTCGGATTCACCGCCACCAAGCGGATCGGCGGGGCGGTGGTGCGCAACCGCGCCAAGCGCCGCCTGCGCGAGGCCGCCAGGCGCCTCGTGCCGCAATTCGGCAAGCCCGGGCACGACTACGTATTCATCGCCCGCGGCAGTGTGACGACCCGCCCCTGGCCCGCGTTGCTTGACGATGTGAAAAGCGCGCTGATAAGCCTCGCCGCCGACAAAGACCGGCGGCCCACGGGGTCCGCCGCCTCCCCTCCCGCCTGAGCGCGATCTCCATGCAGAACGACAACACCCGCAACACGATCATTTTCGTCGTGAGCGCGGTGCTCATCATGATCCTCTACCAGGTCTTCTACCTGGAGCCGGCTTCCAAACGGGCCGAGGCCGCGCGCGCCCAGGAGCAGGCCGTCCAGGCCGCGCAGCCGGCGACGACGTCGGGCGGCGCCCCGGCCGCAGGCCAGGCCGCGAGCCTGCCGCGCGAGGCGGCGGTCGGCGCAAGCCCCAGGGCGCGGATCGACACCCCCAGCCTGTCCGGCTCGGTCAGCCTGCGCGGCGCACGGATCGACGACCTGTTCCTGAAGAACTACCGCCAGAGCGTCGACAAGCGCTCGCCGCCGGTCGAGCTGCTGCGGCCCGAGGGCGTCCAGCACGCCTGGTTCGCGGACATCGGCTGGACCGGCCAGAACCTGGCCGGCGTGCCCAACGCGGACACCGTCTGGACGCTGGTCTCCGGCGACACCCTGGCCCCCGGCAAGCCGCTGGTGCTGCGCACCCAGGCCGCCAGCGGCCTGACCTTCACGCGCACGATCGAGGTCGACGAGGAGTTCATGTTCTCCGTCACCGACACGGTCGCCAACCTGGGCGGCGCGCCGGTGACCCTCACCCCCTACGGCCAGGTGCTGCGCCAGGGCCTGCCCGAGGGCCTGGGCCGCAACCAGATCGTCCACGAGGGCGCCATCGGCTGGCTGGACGACGAGCTGCGCCTGCAGAAGTACAAGGCCTGGCGCGAGAAGGGCGGCGAGTCCTACTCCACCAACGAAGGCTGGGTCGGGATCACCGACAAGTACTGGCTGACCGCGCTCGCGCCCCAGCAGGGCCAGCCCTTCAAGGGCGAGTTCCGGCTGACCCGGGTCGGCGGCGTGGAGATCTACGACGCCAACTTCGTCGGCCGGCCGGTGACCATCGCGCCGGGGCGGCAGATCACCGCCACCACCCACTTCTTCGCCGGCGCCAAGACCGTGCCGCTGCTTCAGAAGTACCAGAAGACGCTGGGCATCCCCGAGCTCGACCGGGCGGTCGACTGGGGCTTCATGTTCATCCTGACCCGGCCGATGTTCTACTTCCTGGAGTTCATCTACCGGCTGGTCAGCAACTTCGGCATCGCCATCCTGCTGCTGACGGTGGCCGTGAAGCTCGTGTTCTTCCCGCTGGCGAACAAGAGCTACGAGTCGATCACCAAGATGAAGAAGGTGCAGCCCCAGGTCGAGGAGCTGCGCAAGAAGTTCAAGGACGACCCGGCCAAGCAGCAGCAGGAGCTGATGGCCCTCTACCAGCGTGAAAAGATCAACCCGCTGACCGGCTGCCTGCCGGTGCTGGTGCAGATTCCGGTCTTCTACGCGCTCTACAAGGTGCTCACGGTCACCATCGAGATGCGGCACGCGCCGTTCTTCGGCTGGGTGCGCGACCTCTCCGACCGTGACCCGACGCTGATCTGGAACCTGTTCGGGATCATCCCCTGGGACGTGGCGGCGACGCCCCTCCTCGGCGGCCTGCTGGCCGGTCCGCTCGGCATCGGCGCCTGGGCCTCGGCCTACGGCTTCACCATGTGGTTGACCACGGCCATGAACCCGCCCGCGCCCGACCCCGTTCAGCAGCGCATGTTCCAGCTGATGCCGCTGATCTTCATGTTCATCATGGCGCCGTTCGCCGTGGGCCTGCTGATCTACTGGACCTGGAGCAACGTACTCTCGATCCTGCAGCAGTACGTGATCATGCGACGGTTCAAGGTGGACAACCCGATCGACCGCCTGCTCGGCAAGCTCGGCGGCAAGCCCAAGGCCGTGGGGTGAGCGGCGAGCCGGCCTTCACCGACGACGAGCTGGAGGCGGCCCGCGTCCTGTTCGCCCGGCCGGCGGTGTTCGCCCTGGGCGTCGCCAAGATCGAGGGCCTGCCGCCGCCCGACCTGCCCGAAGTGGCCTTCGCCGGCCGCTCCAACGTCGGCAAGTCCAGCCTGATCAACGGCCTGACGGGCCGCAAGGATCTGGCCCGCGCCTCCAACGAGCCGGGCCGTACGCGCGAGGTGAACGTCTTCGTGCTCGACGAGAAGATCCGTCTCGTCGACCTGCCGGGCTACGGCTGGGCCAAGGCCTCCAGGACCGAGGTCAAGCGCTTCCAGAACCTGGGCCGCGCCTACCTGCGGGGCCGGCCCAATCTCAAGCGCGCCTACCTGCTGATCGACGCCCGCCACGGACTGAAGAAGGTCGACGCCGAGGCGCTCGACGCCCTCGACCAGGCGGCGGTCTCCTACCAGGTGGTTCTGACCAAGGCCGACAAGGTCAAGCCGGCCGACCTCGAGACTGTCCGCGCCCAGACGCTGGCCGCCATCTCCAAACGCCCCGCCGCCTTCCCGCGCGTGGCCGTCACCTCCTCCGAAAAAGGCACGGGCCTGGCCGAACTCCGCGCCGAAATTCTCGCCGCCTGCGGCCTGTTCGAATAGCCGACGCCTCCGCGATCTCGCGACATCCTCCTCCCCTTGTGGGAGTGTTGCGAAACCTGCTGGACGTGATTCCCTGGTGTTGGATCAGGAGTGCGTCGATGGCGGTGAAGCGGACGGATCAGCTGGGATTTGCGGATGCGCTGATGGCGGGGCGCGG
>JAQVDF010000132.1 GCA_028698405.1 Phenylobacterium sp.
ACCGGCAGCGACAGCAGCAGCAGGAAGGTCGTCACCAGCACCGACCAGGCGAACAGCGGCATCCGGTGCAGAGTCATGCCTGGCGCGCGCATGTTGAAGATGGTGGTGATGAAGTTGATGGCGCCGAGGATCGAGCTGGCGCCGGCCAGGTGGACCGACAGGATGGCGAAGTCCATGGCCGGGCCGGCGTGGCCCATGGTGGCCAGCGGCGGATACATGGTCCAGCCGCCGCCGAAGCCGCGGCCCGGCCCGCCGTCCACGAACATCGAGCACAGCAGCAGGATCCAGGCGGCCACCAGCAGCCAGAACGAGATGTTGTTCATCCGCGGGAAGGCCATGTCCGGCGCGCCGATCATCAGCGGCACGAACCAGTTGCCGAACCCGCCGATCATCGCCGGCATGACCATGAAGAAGATCATGATCAGGGCGTGGGCGGTGACCACGGCGTTGTAGCCGTGCTTGGACGGCTCGATCAGGCCGAACTGGGCCAGCAGGCTGCCTTCCCGGAACACCTGGATGCCCGGCTCGGCGAGCTCCCAGCGGATCAGGCCGGACAGGGCGCCGCCGACGATGCCCGCCATGATGGCGAACAGCAGGTACAGCGTGCCGATGTCCTTGTGGTTGGTGGAGAACAGCCAGCGCACGAGGAAGGCCGGCTTGTGATCGTGATCTGCGTGAGCGGCGGCGTGAGCCATCTGACTTTCAGGTCCTGAAGACTATTGCGCGGCGGGCGCGGCAGGCGCAGCCGGAGCGGCGGCGGGAGCGGCGGGAGCCGTGGCGGCGGAAGCTTCGGCGTCGGCCGGCGCGGCCGCGCCGGCTTCCGAGGCCTGATCCAGCGTGGTGGCCGTCGGCGCGGCGGCCTTGCCGCCCTTGGAAGCCACCCAGGCGTCGAACTCGGCCTGGGTCACGGCCTTGACCTCGACCGGCATGAAGGCGTGGTCGACGCCGCACAGCTCGCGGCAGTTGCCGTAGTAGGTGCCGACCTTCTCGGCCTTGAACCAGGTCTCGTTCACCCGCCCCGGGATGGAGTCGGCGATCACGCCGAACGACGGGACGGCGAAGGAGTGGATCACGTCCGCGCCGGTGGTCAGCACGCGCACGACCTTGCCCACCGGAACGACGATCGGCTCGGTGGTCGCCAGGCGGTAGGGCACGCCGCGCGCCTTGGCCTCGTCCTCCGGCAGCATGTTGGAAATGTACTCGCCGATCTCGAGGTCGGGATACTCGTAGCCCCAGTACCACTGATAGCCGGTGGCCTTCACGGTCACGTCGGCCCGCGGCATGTCGTGGTAGGCGAACAGCAGCCGGAACGAGAAGATGGCGATGACCATCAGGATCATCACCGGCATCACCGTCCAGACGATCTCGACCGGCGTGTTGTGGCTCCACCGGGCCGGGGTCGGGTTGGCGCGCTTGTTGTAGCGCACGATGACCCAGATCAGCAGGCCGAGCACCAGCAGGCAGATGCCGGTGATGACCGGCAGCAGAACCCCATCATGGAAGAAGTGCGCCTGGTGCTTCAGCGGCGAGGCCGCCGTCTGCAGACCGATGCCCCCCGGCGTCGGCTGGCCCAGCAATTCTTCGGCGAAAGCAGCGCCGGCGAAGGACGCCATCGCGACGCTTGCGGCCGCCCCAGCCGCCAGCGCCCGGATCCCCTGAAACCTCGACTTCATGTCCCCTCGGTCTCTTCGGCCGCGCGCCCCGGACTTCGAGACGTTTCTCCCGGCCATACGAACGTAGGGGCCGCGCGGAACAAGTCCCGGGCCCTTCGCGGCGTCCATACGCGCCTTCCCGACGAATGCCAAGGCAGTTGGCGACACTCGTCTAGGGGCGACTTGACCATCATCAAGCCAAACCCGCGGAAACTGGCCTATCGGCCTGCGGACTTGCGCCTGCGGAAGGGCAAGATCGTGCGCGAACGGCGACCGGCGTTCGACAAGCGCCGGCGGCGAGTCGCACCGCGCGCGGGGTGACGCGGAAGGTGCGAGCCCCTATCTGTCGGTCTCACGCGACAACGAGACGAAGACCGCCATGAACGCGCATGCCCCCGCCCCTTCGATCCTGGCCTCTTCCGGCGTCGACACAGAACGTGCGCGCGCCCTGCTGGCCGAGGCGGTGGCCGGGGCCGACGACGGCGAGCTGTTCGCCGAACGCAGCGAGAGCGAGGCCTTCCTCTACGACGACGGGCGGCTGAAGTCGGCCTCCTACGACGCCACCGAGGGCTTCGGCCTGCGGGTGGTGGCCGGTGAGACCGCCGGCTACGCCCACTCCAGCGAGATTTCCGAGGCCGCGGTGGCGCGGGCCGCCAACTCCGCGGCGCTGGCCAAGCGCGGCTACCAGGGCGTGGCCGCCGAGCCGCCGCGGGCGACCAACGTCAAGCTCTACGGCGATGACAACCCGCTCGCCTCGCCGGCCTTCTCCGACAAGGTGGCGCTGCTGCAGGAGATCGACGCCTGGGCCCGCGCGCGCGATCCCCGCGTCGTGCAGGTGATGGCCTCGCTGGCCGGCGAGCGCCGCACGGTGGAGATCCTGCGCGCCGACGGGCGGTTGATTCGCGATATTCGGCCGCTGTGCCGGATCAACGTGCAGGTGACCGTCGAACGCGACGGGCGGCGCGAGAGCGGTTCGTCCGGGGCCGGCGGCCGCGCCGGCTTCGAGACATGGATCACCACCGAGCGCTGGCAGGAACAGGTGGACGAAGCGCTGCGCCAGGCGCTGGTGAACCTGGACGCCGTCCCCTGTCCGGCCGGCGAGACGGACGTCGTCCTCGGCCCCGGCTGGAACGGCGTGCTGCTGCACGAGGCGGTCGGCCACGGCCTGGAGGGAGACTTCAACCGCAAGGGCACCTCGGCCTTCTCCGGGCGCATCGGCGAGCGGGTGGCCGCGCCGGGCGTCACCGTCTTCGACGACGGCTCGATCGCCGGCCGCCGCGGCTCGCTGACCATCGACGACGAGGGCACTCCCACCGAGCAGACCATCCTGATCGAGGACGGCGTGCTGGTCGGCTACATGCACGACCGGATGAGCGCCCGGCTGATGGGCCAGAAGGCGACCGGCAACGGCCGCCGGCAGTCCTACGCCCACATGCCGATGCCGCGGATGACCAACACCGGCATGCTGGCGGGGAACGCCACCCGCGAGGAGATGATCGCCTCGACCAAGCGCGGCCTCTACTGCGCCAACTTCGGCGGCGGCCAGGTGGACATCACCAACGGCAAGTTCGTCTTCCAGTGCACCGAGGCCTACCTCATCGAGGACGGCAGGCTGACCACTCCGGTGAAGGGCGCGACTCTGATCGGCGACGGGCCCTCGGCGCTGACCCGGGTGACGATGATCGGCAACGACTTCGACTTCGATCCGGGCATCGGCATGTGCGGCAAGTCCGGCCAGAGCGTTCCGGTCGGCGTCGGCCAGCCCTCGCTGAAGCTGGCCGGCCTGACGGTGGGCGGCACCAGCCTCTAGGCCCCCGTGGGCGGCGACGCGGAGCCGCGGCGCCTTTCCGCGAATTAATTGGCGCGCCAAGACCGAGCGCTGTTCTCTCCCCGCGAAGGGGGGACGTAACATTGCTCGTCACATCCATGTTCGCTGCGGCCCTGGCCGCCGCCGCCGATGGGGCCGCCGACGACGCGCAGGCGAGCGAGCCCGCGGCCCCGGCCACCGCAGCCGCGCCAGCGGTCATCGCCTATCCCCCCGAGTTCTTCGCGAGCTTCGCGCCGGGCAACGCCTTCGAGATGCTGGCCAGACTCCCGGGCTTCGCCTTCAACGGCGGCGCCGAGCTGCGCGGCTTCGAGGGCGCGGCCGGCAACGTGCTGATCGACGGCGAGCGACCAGCCTCCAAGAGCGACGACCTGGAATCCATCCTGCGCCGCATCCCCTTCTCGCAGGTGGAGCGCATCGACCTGATTCGCGGCGGCGCGCCGGGGATCGACATGCAGGGCCAGTCGGTGATCGCCAACGTGGCCCGCAAGTCGGGCGGCGGCTTCCGCGGCCTGGCTGCGGTTTCCAACAACGTCGTCTACGACGGGCGCAACGCCCAGGCTCTGCGGCTGGAAGGCTCGGGCAAGGTGGGCGCCGTCTCCTGGGAGGCTTCCGTGGTCGGCGGCGAGGGGATCGACGACGGAGCGGGGGATGGTCCGGCGCTCCGCCTGGACGCCGCGGGCCGGCCGCTCGAGGCGGCCCGGCTCGACACCGACGGCGACGTGGACAACCTCAACGCCACCGCCGCCGTCGAGGCGCCGCTGGCCGGCGGCAAGCTGCGGGTGAACGGGCGGCTGTTCAGCGAAGTCTACGCCTACGACGAGGAAGCGTGGGTGACCTTCCCGGAACGCCGCGTCGCCTTCGGACACGACGAGGTGGACACTGAATCCCTGGAGCTCGGCGGCCGCTGGTCGCGCAATTTCGGGACCCGCACGGGCCTGGAGCTGGTGGCCATCCAGCAGACCGAGCAGGTGACCATCGCCTCCAACTTCGACGCGCCGGGCGAGAGCGTGGCCTTTTCCCGGGAGTCCGACCTGGGCGAGAGCATCGGCCGCGCCAAGCTGTCCTACCGTCACTCGGACAAGCTGTCGTTCGAGGCCGGCGCGGAGGGCGCCTTCAACTGGCTCGAGGGCGAGACCCGGCTGGCGGTGAACGGCGCGCCCGTGGACCTGCCCGCCGCCGACGTGCGGGTGGAGGAAAAGCGCGGCGAGGTGTTCGGCAAGGCGGTCTGGCTGGCCCACCCCAAGCTGACCCTGGAGGGCGGCCTGCGGTACGAGGGCTCGAACATCTCCTCGGAAGGCGACGTCGAGCTCGAAAAGACCCTCTACTTCCTGAAGCCCCGGGCGGCGCTGAGCTGGGCGCCGAGCGGGGCGACGCAGGTGCGGCTGCGGGTCGAGCGGGTGGTCGGCCAGCTCGACTTCGACGACTTCGTCTCCTCGGATTCGGTCAACGCCAGCACGCTGACCGCCGGCAATCCCGACCTGAATCCCGAGCAGGAGTGGGTGATCGAGGCCGCGCTGGAGCAGCGCTTCTGGGACGGCGGGGCGATCGTGCTGACCGTCCGCCGCTCGTCGCTGACCGACGTCATCGACCGCGCCCCGATCCGCACGCCGGACGGGGTGTTCGACGCCCCGGCCAACATCGGCGACGGGACCCGCGAGGAACTGGCCGTCAATCTGACGCTGCCGCTGGCGACGCTCGGACTGAAGGGCGCCCAGCTGCAGGCCGAGTCCACCTGGCGCCGGTCGGAGGTGACCGACCCCACGACCCTGCAGACCAGGGAGATCTCCGGCCTGCGGCCGCTGGAATGGGAGCTCCACTTCACCCACGACCTGCCGCGGCTGAACACCACCTGGGGGGCCAACGTCTTCGGCTCCTGGCGCGAGACCTACTACCGGTTCGACGAGGTCGACATCGTCAAGCTGAAGACCTTCGTCGAGCTGTTCGCGGAGGTCAGGCCGAGGTCGGACGTCAACGTCCGCCTGGCGTTGATGAACGCCGGCGACCGGGGCCAGCGGCGCACCCGCTACGTCTACGCCGGCGGCCGCGACGTCGTGGCGGCGCCCGAGGTGTTCGACCGCGACCTGCAGTTCGGGCGGATGTTCTACGTCCGCGTCCGCAAGACCTTCGGCGGCTGAACCCTGACGGGCCGCCCGCGCGTCGGACGCGCGGGCGCTTCGCTCAGAGGTCGCGCCGCACGGCCGCGGGCGTCACCGCCTGGCGCTCGCCGTCGAGCACCGGGGCGATCGGCTCGGGCTGGGCCCCGCCGGTCGGCTCGTTCACCCCGTGCGCCCAGTGCTTGATGAAGAAGCTGAGGGCGATGAAGGCGACGCCGATGCCGATGCCCCACATGCCCAGCATGTTGAACACCTCCAGCGAGCTGCGCAGCGCCGCGGCCGGGTCCAGCACCTGGCCGCCGACAGTCTCGGTGCCCGCGTAGCCGGCGATGATACCGCCCACGTACTGGGCAATCGCCGAGGACAGGAACCAGACGGCCATCATGAAGGACACGATCGAGGCCACGCTCAGCTTGGTGATCTCCGACAGGCCGACCGGCGAAAGGAACAGCTCGCCCGTGGTGTGCAGCAGGTAGAGCAGGCCCAAGAGGATCAGCGGCAGGCGGTAGTTGCCGTCGGCGAACGCCGCGCCCCAGACCACCACCATGAAGCCGAGTCCCACTTGGATCAGGCCCAGGCCGGACTTCATCACCGGATTGGGGTCGCGGCCGCGCTGGGCGAGCCAGGCCCACATGGCCGCGAAGATCGGCGCGAAGATCAGGATGAAGCCGGCGTTGAACGACTGCACCTGGGCGGCAGGCAGCCCCA
>JAQVDF010000133.1 GCA_028698405.1 Phenylobacterium sp.
TGGCCTCGGCGGCCCTCGACCGGTTCTGCGCCATCCTCGGCAGCGTGGCCGGCGACCTGGCCCTGACCTACGGCGCGCGCGGCGGGGTCTACGTCTCCGGCGGCATCGCCCCGCGGCTCCTGGACCGTCTGGCCTCCGGCAGCTTCCGCGGCCGGTTCGAGGACAAGTGCCGACTGACCGACTACGTGCGGGACATTCCCACCTACGTGATGATGCATCCCTACTCGGCGCTGGTGGGCGCGGCCCGCGAGCTCGAACAGCTGGAAAGGGGCGGGTTTTGAGGATCGAAGAGGTGTTGTCCCTCGCCCCGGTCGTGCCGGTCCTGACCATCGAGGACGCCGATCACGCCGTGCCGCTGGCCCGGGCGCTGGTGGCCGGCGGGCTCTATGCGCTGGAGGTCACCCTGCGCACGCCCGCGGGGCTGGAATCCATCCGCCGCATCGCCGCCGAGGTGGCGGAGGCGGTCCCCGGCGTCGGCACGGTGACCAGCCGCGAGCAGCGCGCCGCCGCGGCGCAGGCGGGCGCCAGGTTCGCCGTCAGCCCGGGCCTGATCGACGGCGAGGGGCCCGAGGGGCCGATTCCGCTGCTGCCCGGGATCGCCACCGCCACCGAACTGATGTGGGGCCTCAAGCACGGCCTTGCCTGCTTCAAGCTGTTCCCGGCCAACGTCGTCGGCGGCGTCGCAGCGCTGAAAGCCTTCGCCGGCCCCTTCCCAGACGCGAGGTTCTGCCCCACCGGCGGGATCGACGCGGGCAACGCCCCCGACTACCTCGCCCTGCCCAACGTCGCCTGCGTCGGCGGCAGCTGGGTCGCCCCCGCCGACGCCGTCCGCGCCGGCGACTGGGCGCGCATCACCGAACTCGCGAAAGCCGCGGCGAAGTTGAAGGCGAAATAGCGAAATCTCTTCCTCCCCCCATGACTGGGAGGAGAAGCGAGCCTACCGCCCCTTGAAGTTCCCCAGCCGGCGCTCGTTCACCGAGCGGATGCCTTCCTGGAAGTCCTCGGTCTTGCGCAGCCAGGCCTGTTCGACGAACTCGCGGTTCGTCGCCTCGCGGACCGCCGTTGCGAGGTCGCCGCGGAGGGTCTTGCGGGTGGAGACGATGGCCAGCGGCGCGTTCTCGGCGATCTCGCGGGCCAGCGAGAAGGCCGCGTCGCGCAACTCGCCCAGGTTCACGATATGGTCGGCGAGCCCCCAGGCCAGCGCCTCGTCGGCCTTCACCCGGCGGCTGGTCAGGAACATCAGCTCGGCGCGGCCGTGGCCGATCAGGCGCGGCAGGGTGTGGGTCAGGCCGAAGCCCGGGTGGAAGCCCAGCCGGGTGAAGTTGGCCGAGAACCTCGCCTCGTGGGCGGCCACGCGGAAGTCGCCGATGAGGGCCAGGCCCAGCCCCGCGCCCACCGCCGCGCCCTGCACGGCCACCACGATGGGCTTCTGCACCGCATAGAGCCGCACCGCTTGGTCGTAGAGCGGGTTGCTGGTCTCGTTCTCGATGCCGTGGTCGCCGTCGGTCGAGACGAGATCGGCGCCGGCGCAGAAGGCCTTGCCCTCGGTGCGCAGGACGGTGGCCCGGCAGTCCGCCTCCTTGTCGAGATCCTCCAGCGCGTCGGCCAGGTCGCTCATCAGCGTGACCGAGACGTGATTGTTGGGCGGGCGATCGATGATCACCTCGGCGATGTGGCCCGCATGGAGGCTCACGCTGACGTGCTGGCCGTACTTGTCTTTCATCGCCGGGTCCCCAGGAGGTTGCGCCCCACCACCCATTTGTGGACCTCGGTGGGGCCGTCGTAGATGCGCATGGTGCGCAGCTTGGTGCTCATCAGCTGCAGCGGCAGCTCCTTGGTCATGCCCATGGCGCCGACCATCTGCATGGCGTGGTCCACGACCTCGTAGGCCATCTCGGTCGCGAAGGCCTTGATCATCGAGATCTCGTTGCGGACATCCTGGCCGCGGTCGAGCTTCCAGGCGCAGTGGTAGGTCATCAGCCGCGCGGCGTGGATCTGGGTGGCCGCGTCCGCCACCCACCACTGCACCGCCTGCCGCTCGGACAGCGGCGTGCCGAAGGTTTTCCGCTGCGGCGCGTATTCGATCATCATGTCGAGCGCCCGCTGGGCCATGCCGATCGACCAGGCCGCCATCTCGATGCGCCGGGTGCCGAGCCGGATCTGCATCGGCGCGAAGCCCGCGCCTTCCTGGCCCAGCAGCTTCCAGCCCTCGACCCGGCAGTCCTCCAGCGCCACCTCGTAGGTCGCCGCCCCGCCGATCATCGGAATCTTGCGCAGGACCTTGAAGCCCGGGGCGTCCCGGTCGACCAGGAAGGCGGAGATCTCCGGCCGCGCGCCCTCCGGCTTCTTGGTGATCGCCATCAGGATGGTGAAGTCGGCCTCCTCGGCGCGGCTGATCCAGATCTTGCGGCCGTTGATCACCCAGTCGTCGCCATCGCGCACCGCCCGGGTGCTCATGCTCATCGGGTCGGCGCCCGCGCCCGGCTCGGAGATGCCGATGGCCGAGACGGTGTCGCCGCGGACGTAGGGCGCGAGGTAGGCCTCCCGCTGCCGCTCGTTCACCGTGGCCATCATCATCCGCAGGTTCGGGCTGTCCGGCGGCAGGGTGTAGGGGGTGATCGAGCGGCCGAGCTCCTCGTTGACCCCGACCATGGCTACCGACGGCAGATCCGAGCCGCCGACATCCTCGGGCGCGTCCAGGCCCCAGAGGCCCAGCTCCCTGGACACCTCGTCCAGCCGCCGGCGCTCGTCCTCGGTGATCCCCAGGCCCCCGCCGCGGGCCTCGCGTTCCAGCACCTTCGGCTCCAGGGGCGTCAGCTCGTCGCGGACGAACCGCGCGACCAAGTCCTTGAGCATCCGGTGTTCTTCGGACAGCTCGAAGTCCATGACACCTCCCGTTTGCGGCTTGAGCCGGTCTTTTGGGCATCGTAGCCAGTGAAGAGCGGTCGGCGAAAGACCGGCGCCGTAAGGGGAGGGACCAGATGGCCCTGAAAAAAGAGCTGGAGCGCGAGGCCACCGGGCCGCTCAAGGGCGTGCGCATCCTCGACATGACCAGCGTGGTGTTCGGCGCCTATGCGACCCAGATCCTGGCCGACCAGGGCGCCGAGGTGATCAAGCTGGAGGACCCCGGCTCCTCACGCGGCGACGGCGGGGACATCATGCGCTGGACCGGCCATGTGCCCGGCGAGGCGCCGCGCGACATGGGCCCGATCTTTCTGACCATCAACCGCAACAAGCGGTCGGTCTTCCTCGACCTGCGCCAGCCCCACGCGGTCGAGAAGGTGAAGCGCCTGGTGAAGACCTGCGACGTGCTGACCACCTCGATCCGCTACAAGGGCCTGGAGCGGCTTGGCCTCGACTACGAGAGCGTCAAGGCGATCAAGCCGGACATCGTCTACGTGCATGCGGCCGGCTACGGCTCGGACGGGCCCTACGCGGGCGAGCCGGCCTACGACGACCTGATCCAGGCCGCTTCCGGCCTCGGCGACCTGCTCAGCCGGACCGACGGCAACCCCCAGCCGCGCATCCTGCCGACCCTGGTGGCCGACAAAGCCTCGGGCCTGTTCATGGCCCAGGCGGTCACCGCCGCCCTGTTCCACAAGGAGCGCACCGGCGAGGGCCAGTTCGTCGAGGTGCCGATGCTGGAGTGCATGACCAGCTTCACCCTCGTCGAGCACTACTACGACCACGTCTTCGAGCCGCCGATCGGCCAGTGGGGCTACAGCCGGGTGGTCAACCCGAACCGCCGGCCGTTCCGGACCAAGGACGGCTACATCGGCCTTCTGCCCTACACCGACAGCCAGTGGGACCAGTTCTTCGAGGTGGCCGGCTGGGGCGACACCGTGGCCAAGGACCCGCGCTTCTGCGACTGGGCGACCCGGGCCCGGCATACCCACGAGCTCTACGCCCTGGTGGAGACGGTGACGGTCGAGCGGACCACCCAGGAGTGGCTGGATCTGCTCAAGCCGCTGTCGATCCCGGTGCGCAAGCTGAACCGGCTGGGCGACCTGGAGGAGGACCCGCACCTGGAGGCCGTCGGCTTCTTCCAGCAGTACCTCCACCCGGACCTCGGCTACTACAAGCAGATGAAGCCGCCGGTGAAGTTCTCCAGGACACCGGCCAACATCCGCCGGCATCCGCCCAGGCTCGGCGAGCACACCGTCGAGGTGCTGGCCGAGATCGAGGCGGACGCACCCGCGGAGTAGCCATGCGCATCGCGGTGGTGGGCACGTCGGGGGCGGGCAAGTCGACCCTGGCCGAGCGGCTCGCCGCCGCCCTCCACGTCCCGTACATCGAGCTCGACGCCATCAACTGGCAGCCGGGCTGGGTGGGGCTGAACGAGACCGATGTGCCGGAGTTCAAGCGGCGCGTGGATGCGGCCATCGCCGCCGAGGCGTGGGTGCTGGCCGGCAATTACGGCGACGTGCGCGACGCGGTCTGGTCGCGGGCCACCGACCTCGTCTGGCTCGACTATTCGCGGGCCGTGGTCATGCGCCGGGTGATGTGGCGCTCCTTCGTGCGCTCGCTCAGCCGACGCGAGCTGTGGCCCGGCACCGGCAACCGCGAGGAGTGGCGGAAGTGGCTGGAGCCGGAGCATCCGATGCGCTGGGCCTGGTCGACCCACCATCGCCGTCGGCGGGAATACGCCCAGCGCATCGCCGATCCCAGGTGGGCGCACCTGCGGGTGCATCGCCTGACCCGCCCGCGGGAGGCGGACGCGCTGGAGACGCGGCTGACGGGCGAGGCGGGCGCCTAACCGACCCAGCGGG
The DNA here is from genome assembly GCA_028698405.1 of Phenylobacterium sp. Taxonomy (GTDB): domain Bacteria; phylum Pseudomonadota; class Alphaproteobacteria; order Caulobacterales; family Caulobacteraceae; genus Phenylobacterium. The sequence goes on from JAQVDF010000133.1 coordinate 4,770, forward strand.
CGATCAGGTCGTAGAAGTCGGCCGCGAAGCCCTCGGTGTCGCCGAGCGGGCCGGCGAGGATCTGGTCGCGCAGCCCGGTCCGCAACCGCCGCCGACGGTCGTGGTCCTCCGCGAGCTCCAGGGCGATGCGGCGGTAGCCTTCCAGGTCCTCGGCCACCAGGTCGGCGAGCCCGGCGTTGGTCAGGATCGAGCGGCCCTGGCGCTCGAAGAAGGCGGCGCCCGACAGGCTTACCACCGGCACGCCCATCCACAGCGACTCGACCGTCGTCGTGCCGCCGGTCAGCGGGAAGGTGTCGAGGCTGATGTCGATGGTCTCGTACCAGGGAAGGTGGGCGCCGCGCACCGGGTGGAACTCGATCCGCTCGGCGTCTACGCCCGCGGCGGCGAACTCGGCCGAGACCCGGGCCCGGAAGGCCTGGGAGGCCGCCTCGGGCCGGACGAACGCGAACCTAGCGCCCGGGACCTGGGCCACGATCCCGGCCCAGGCGCGCAGCACCTCGCGCGTGTACTTGTTGGGGCTGTTGGCGGTGCCGAAGGTGAGGGCGCCCCTGCGCTCCTGCGGCGTGCGCGCATCGATCGCCGGCGCGCCCTGGAAGGCCGAGGCGCCCATCGCGATCCAGCTCTTCGGCATCGTCAGCGGCGTCTCGAGCAACAGGCCGGGCTCGGTCGGGGCGTTCAGCGCATCGCAGACGAAGCCCTCGATGGCCGAAAGGCCGCTGGAGTGCGGATAGCCCAGCCAGCTCGCCTGCCTGGGCGCCGGGGCGTAGGCGAGCGCCTCCAGACGGTTGCCCGCCGTCGAGCCGCCGAGCTCGATCAGCACGTCCAGCCCGTCGTCGGCGATGATCTGGGCGGCCTCGCGGTCGCTCGCCTCCGGGGCGCGCCGGAAGGTCGCCCTTTCCGCGAACCAGGCCTCCATCGGATCGCCGCGCGGGCGATCGAAGGCATAGGCGAACAGCTCGAAGCGGTCGGGCTGCAGGTGGGCGAACACTGGCTCTGCGAAGTAGCCCACCGGGTGGCGGCGCAGGTCGGCCGAGACGACGCCCAGACGGATCCTGTCGCCGCGTGCGCGGGCGGGGCGGGCGATCGGCTGGCGGGCGGCGCGGCTCTCGGCCCCCTCGCCCCACAAGCGGTGCTGCTCGACCAGCTCGCGGCGGTCTTCGGCGGTGCGCACCCGGGCGAGCTGCCAGAGGAAGGCGGTGTGCAGGCCGGCGGCGGCGAATGCACGGCCGAGGGTCTTGAAGTCGCCCAGCCGGTCCCCGGCGTCGAAGGCGCAGGTCCGGGCGTGGACGTCGCGCAGGATCTTGAGCTGGGCCGGCCGCAGCGGCGCGCCGGGCGGGATCTGCGCGCACAGCTCCGCGGCCTCGTCGAGGCAGGTCCCCTCGTCGGGGCCGACCGCGCGGGCCCGGGCCTGCACCAGGGCCAGCCGG
>JAQVDF010000134.1 GCA_028698405.1 Phenylobacterium sp.
ATTCCGCCATACCGGATGAGCAGTCCGGGCAGGCCGCGTTCCACCGCCCGTTTCCATTTGCTAGGACAGCCGCAGATCAAATGCGGAGACGCCGGATGAGCCTGGACGGGACCTACGACGAGAGCAACATCTTCGCCAGGATCCTGCGCGGCGAGATGCCGGCGGCGAAGGTGTTCGAGGACGAGCACGTGTTCGCCTTCATGGACGTCTTTCCGCAGTCCAAGGGCCACACCCTGGTCATCCCCAAGCGCTCGCGGGCCCGCAACCTGCTGGAGGAGGAGCCGCAGAACCTCTCCCACCTGATCCTGGGGGTTCAACGGATCGCCCGGGCGGTGCGCGCGGCGCTTCAGCCGGACGGGATCGTCGTCACCCAGTTCAATGGAGCCCCGGCCGGCCAGACCATCTTCCACCTGCACTTCCACATCATCCCGCGCTGGGAGGGCGTGCCGGTGGGGCGCCATGCCTCGGGCCAGATGGCCGACCCGAAGGAACTGGCGGCGCTGGCCGAGCAGATCGCCGCCAAGATCAGCTAGTTCGGGCTGGCCAGCTTCATCAGCACCAGGCCGGTGATGATCAGGGCCGCGGCGGTCGCCCGCATCGGGTTCATCGATTCGCCCAGCACCGCCACGCCGACCGCGAAGGCGCCCACCGCGCCGATGCCGGTCCAGACGGTGTAGGCCGTGCCGAGCGGCAGCGACTTCATCGCGTAGGACAGCAGGCCGAAACTCGCGAACATCGTCGCGAAGGTGATGACCGTGGGGGTCAGCCTCGAGAAGCCGTCCGACTGTTTCATGAAGAAGGCCCAGACGACCTCCAGCAGTCCGGCGAACGCCAGTGAAATCCAGGCCACAGCAGGCCCTCCCTGGAAAAAGACCGGGCCGTCCCGGACTTCTGCCCTCGCGGGGAGGGGGAGGACGTGGCCTCGCGGGCGCTGAGATAGGCGAGGCGGCGGGCCCGATCAACTCAGCGCCAGGCGAACACCGGCTGCTCGAGGTCGGCGACGCGGGTGACGCGGCCGAGGATCAGTTCGCGGAACTGGTAGACCAGCGCCGCGGTCGGGGCGTGGATGTACTGCTCGCCGATGTAGACCCGGATCACCGGCTTTGGGCTCTCCGGAATGGTCTCGAAGGCCACCGCGTCGTCGCGGGCGATCTGGTCGAGACGGATGCTGTGCACCGAAGCGACCTCGTGCGGGTTGGGCTTCAGCGCGTCGAGGTCGTCGACCCAGGCCACCACCGGCGAGATCGCGTAGCCCGAGCGGGTCGGATAGTCGTCGAGCACGCCCAGGATGTTCTCCGGCGGCAGCCTCAGGCCCAGCTCCTCCTCCAGCTCCCGCAGGGCGGCCTCCTCCAGCGTCTCGCCGGGATCGCAGCGTCCGCCGGGCAGAGCCCATTGCCCGGCGTGAGCGCGCAGCTCTGCCGAGCGGCGGGTGAGCAGGAAGGCGGCCTGGCCGGAGCCGTCGTCGGCCTCCACCAGAGTGATCGCCACCGCCGCCCGCTTCAGGTCGTCGCCCTCGTAGGCGATCCGCGGGAAGCTGCGGCAAAGCTCGGCGAACCGGCGCTGGAAATCGTGGTCGAACCGGCTCATGGTCGCAGCGCCGCCCTCGCCAGCATGCGCACGTGGGCCTCGATCAGTCCCTCGCGCTCGCCCCACGGGAACTGCGGCCGGGCGATCAGCAGCGACACCAGGCCGTGCATGCCCGCCCACAGCGACTGGGCCAGCCGTTCCGGATCGTCTGTCGTGGTCATCCCCATCTCGTGCATCTGCCGGATGGCGCCGCGCAACACGTCGAAAGCGCCTCGGCCCGGCTTGTGCGCCTCGTCGGCCGCGACGGCCGCCGCGTGCGCGCCCTCGATCATGAAGGCCACCCGGTAGGCGTCGGGATTCTCCAGCCCGAAGTCGATGTAGGTGCGAAAGGCCGCGGCCAGGCCGTCTTCGCTGAACTCGAAATGTGGGCCGCTCAGCCGCCGTTCCAGCTCGGCGAAGGCGCGGGCGGAAAGCTCGGCGGCGATGTGATCCTTGGAGGGGAAGTAGGCGTAGAGGGTCGGCTGCGAGATGCCGACCGCCTCGGCGATCTGGCGTGTGGAGACCCCGTGCACGCCGCGCTCCCCGAACAGCCGCAGAGAGGCGGCGAGGATCTCCTCGCGGCGCTCGAAGCCGGAACCCTTGGGCTTGCGGGGGGACACGGGCGGAGACATCGCAGAACTACCTTCCAGCCTTCGCGGCGCTTGACAATCGGTCTTCGCCGATCACTGATAGACGATCAGTGATAGATTGGTGGCGTCGTCATGGCCAGAGGGGCGGTTGCGAGACTTTCCGGGGTTTTGGCGGCGATCCTGACGGCGGGGCTGCTCGCCGGCTGCGGGGGAGAGGCGGCGACGCCCGAGCCGCCGGCCGTCCCGGCGGTGCAGGCGGCCAAGGTGACGGCCGCGCGCCCGAGCGGCGAACTGCAGGCCAGCGGCCGAATCGCCCGCCGCCGGGAGATGGAGCTGTCCTTCCGCGTCCCCGGGGTGATGACCGACCTGCGCGTCGACGCCGGCGACCGGATCTCCGCGGGCCAGGTGCTGGCCAGCCTCGATCCCACCGGCATCGCCGCCGCGGAGCAGCGGGCGGCCGTCGAACTCGAGCGGGCGCGGCGCGACTACGCGCGCGACCAGGCGCTGTTCGAGAAGGGATTCGTCAGCAAGCAGCGACTGGACGACCGGGCCAGCGCCCTGAAGGCCGCCGAGGCGGGCTACAGCGCCGCCGCCTTCGATCGCCGCTGGACGAAGCTGGTCTCGCCTGTCTCCGGCGTGGTCCTGGAGCGGGTGCGCCAGAGCGGCGAGGTGGTGCAGGCCGGACAGACCGTGCTGCGGGTGGCCGACGAGGCCAGCCCGCTGGTCGTGCGCGTGCCGGCTCCAGACCGCGAGGCCGGCCGGGTCAGGCTGGGCGCCGCGGCGCGGGTCCGGGTCGGCGAGGGCGCGCCCGAGCTGGCCGGCCGCGTCTCGCGCATCGGCGAGCGCGCCGATCCGCGCACCGGGGCCGTGGAGATCGAGGTCGAACTGCCCGCCTCGCCCGACTTGCGCAGCGGCCAGATCGCCCGCGTCCGGATCGATGTCGGCGGCCCCGCGGCCGATGCGCCCGAGGCCATGGCCCGCATTCCCGCCGAGGCGATCCTCGAGGCGCAGGGCCGCCAGGCCACCGTCCTGGTGGTCGATCCGGCGACCTCCACCGCCCGTCGCCGCACGGTGGCCTTCGGCGGCTTCGACGGGGACGACGCCCTGGTCTCCGGCCTCGCCGACGGGGTGCAGGTGATCACCCTCGGCGCCGGCTTCGTCGCCGACGGCGAGAAGGTGAGGGTGGTCGACCCGGCGAGCCTCGGGTCCCAGCGGACGGCCGCGCGATGAAGCTCGACCTCGCCGCCTTCTCGGTCCGCAACTGGCAGTTCACCCTCGTCGCCTTCGGGCTCCTGGCGATGCTGGGGCTGAACGCCCTGATGACCACGCCCCGGGCGGAGGATCCCCACTTCCCGATGCCGATTATGGTGGTCCGGGCGGTGATGCCGGGCGCCGAGCCGGCCGAGCTGGAGCAGCTGGTCGCCGACCCCATCGAGGATGCGCTGTCGGGCCTGGACGACGTGGATGAGATCGGCTCGTCCAGCCTGGACGGAGCGGCGGTGATCCAGGTCGCCTTCACCTGGGACGTCGACGTCGAGCGCAAGTTCGACGAGGTGGTGCGCGAGGTGAACGCCCTGCGCGGGAGCCTGCCGCAGGGGCTGACCGAGCTGGAGGTCCGCCGGGCCCGCACGACCGAGGTGGCGGTGGTCCAGCTCGCCCTGGTCAGCGACACCCTGCCCATGCGCCGGCTGGAGAAGCTGGCCGACAACCTGCGCGAACGCCTCGACCGGGTGCCGGGCGTGCGGCAGGTGGAATACTGGGGCGCGACGCCCTCCGAGCTGCGCGTGGCGCTGGATCTCGGCCGGCTCGCCGAGCTGCGGCTGCCGCCGACGGCGGTGGCGGACGCGCTGCGGGCCGCCGGCGCCGAGGCGCCGCTGGGGGCGGTGCATGCCGGCGAACGGCGTTTCAACGTCAAGACCGGCGGCGCCTTCCGCGACCTGGCCGCTGTGGCCGACACCCCGGTGCGCGAGGTGGACGGCCAGGTGGTGCGGGTGCGCGACGTGGCCGAGGTCTCCTGGGCGGAGGCCGAGCCGCAGCACGTGACCCGCTTCAACGGCCGCCGGGCCGTGTTCGTCACGGTGCAGCAGAAGGACGGGACCGACGTCGCCGCCATCACCCGCGGGGTGGACGCCGCGGTCGAGGAGTTCCGCCAGACCCTGCCGGGCGGGGTGAAGCTGGAGCGCGCCTTCGTCCAGGCCGAGAACGTCGAGCGCAGGCTGGGCCGCCTGTTCCGCGACTTCGGCCTGGCGCTGGGCCTGGTGCTGGTCACCCTGCTGCCACTGGGGCTTCGGGCCGGGGGGGTGGTGATGATGTCGATCCCACTGTCGCTGCTGATCGGTCTGGCGCTGGTCCAGATGTTCGGCTTCACCGTCAACCAGCTCACCATTGCCGGCTTCGTGCTGGCCCTCGGCCTGCTGGTCGACGATTCCATCGTGGTCACCGAGAACATCGCCCGGCACCTGCGTATGGGGCTGGAGCGGACCGAGGCGGCCATCGCCGCGACGCGGCAGATTTCGCTGGCCGTGCTGGGCTGCACCGCCACCCTGATGCTGGCCTTCGTACCGCTGATGGCGCTCCCGGGCGGCTCGGGGGCCTACATCCGTTCGCTGCCGGTGACGGTGCTGTGCACGGTCGGCGCTTCGCTGCTGGTCGCCTTGACGATCATCCCCTTCCTGGCCAGCCGGATGCTCTCGCGGCACGAGGATCCGGAAGGCAACCGCCTGCTGCAGGCGGTGAACGGGGCCATCCATCGCGTCTACGCGCCGGTGCTGCACCGGGCGCTTGCGCGGCCCTGGCTGACGCTGGCCGTGATCGGCGCGATCTGCGCCACCACCGTGCCTCTGATGGGAGCGATCGGCAGCAGCCTGTTCCCGCCGGCCGAAACCCCGCAGTTCCTGGTCCGCGTCGAGACGCCCCAGGGCACATCGATGGCCCGCACCGACGAGGCGCTGAGGTTCGTGGAGGCGCGGCTGGCCCGCGAGCCGGACGTGGTCTGGACGGCGGCCAACCTCGGCCGAGGCAACCCGCAGATCTTCTACAACCAGATGCAGCGCCAGCCGCAGCCCAACTACGCCGAAGTGTTCGTCTCTCTAAAGGAATGGGAGCCGGGCCATTCCGACCGCATCCTGGACCAGCTGCGTGCGGACCTCTCCGCCTATCCGGGCGCGCGGATCAGCGTCGAGACCTTCGAGAACGGCCCGCCGGTGGATGCTCCGATCGCCGTGCGCGTCTCCGGCGAGAACATGGAGGCGCTGAAGGCGCTGGCCGCCGAAGCCGAGCGGATTCTCAAGGCCACACCGGGCACGCGTGACGTCAACAACCCGCTGAGCGTCGACCGCACCGATCTCGACCTCGGCCTGGACGAGGGCAAGGCGGCCGCGCTCGGGGCGCCGGCTGGCGCGGCGCGGCGGATCGTGCGCCTGGCGCTGTCGGGCGAGGATGCGGCGCGGTTCCGCGACCCGGACGGCGACGACTATCCGGTGCGGGTGCGCCTGCCGATGGAAGACCGCAACGAGCTGGCGGCGCTGGGTGGGGTCTACCTGCCCACGGCGACCGGCCAGGCCGTACCGCTGAACGCGGTGGCCGAGCCCAGCTTCCGCTCCAGCGCGGCGCGCATCACCCGCTACCAGCGGGAGCGGACGGTCACCATCACCAGCCAGGTGCGCACGGGCTTCTTGACCTCGCAGGTGACTGCGGACGCCCAAGCGCGGCTGGCGCGCGAGCTCGACGCCCCGCCGGGCTACCGCATCTCCTACGGCGGCCAGGCCGAGGCTCAGTCGGAGAGCTTCGCCGGGCTCGGCGCGGCGGTGCTGATCGCCGTGTTCGGCATCCTGGCCGTTCTGGTGCTGGAGTTCGGCCGCTTCCGCACCGCGCTGGTGGTGGCGGGCGTCATTCCGCTCGGCGTGTTCGGCGCGGTGGCGGCCCTGTTCCTGACCGGCAACTCGCTGTCGTTCACCGCCACCATCGGGCTGATCGCCCTGATCGGCATCGAGATCAAGAACTCGATCCTGCTGG
>JAQVDF010000135.1 GCA_028698405.1 Phenylobacterium sp.
GCGCGCGCTCATCCGGCGGGCAGGGTGTAGGCGACGGTGGCCTGGGCGGCGAGGTCGTCGGGGCTTTCGGTCCACAGCCGCACGTCGCAGACCGCGCTGCGGGCGCCTAGGCGCAGCAGGCTGGCGTCGGCCACCAGGTCGCCCGGCTTGGCCCCGCGCAGGAAGTGGATGGTGAGCGTGCTGGTCACGGCCATCAGCTTTTCGCCTACGTGCGCCAGAACGATGGCGTAGGCGGCGGTGTCGGCGAGGCTCATCAGGGCGGGGCCGGAGATCACCCCGCCGGGCCGCAGCATGCTCGAGCCCGCCGGACTGACCATCCGGAGGCGGCCGGGCGTGGCCTCGTCGACCCGCGGCATACGTTCGGGATCGGCGTCCGGAAACGCCTTGCAGATGAGGGCCTCGACCTCGCGGGCGGTCAGCTTGAGCTCGTGCATCACCTTCGGATGGCACGTACCCGGAAAGATGACAAGATATTCATGTTACATTCGCGATACTTGGAGAACATGAGCGAATATTAATATTCGTTTCGCGATTATTGACGGAAGTTCATTTGAACTGCGGCCGAGCGGCGACCACCCTGGGGTCATCGATTTTCGAGGAGACACCCATGCGCACCGCCGCTCTCGCCATCGCCGCCGCCGCCACCCTCGCGGCCTGGGGTACCGCCGCTTCGGCGCGTGTCAGCGACACCGACTTCATCCGGGCGAGCCGTTGCCACGCCCTGGCCTCGGCCAGCGGCAGTGCGCACGCCGCCGCGCTGGCTTCCGTGACCAAGGCCGAGTCCCGCGGCCGCGCCGACACCGTGGTGCGGATGGCCGACAAGGCGGCCGCCAAGGCCGCGAACGAGGCCCGCAGCGACAGCGCCGAGAAGCGCGCCAAGGTCGCCGCCGAGCTGGACGGCGTCTGCCAGGCCTTCCTCGGCGACAAGTCCACCGGCACCGCTTCGAGCTCGACCGCCGCCAGCCCGGCGTCCTGATCGAGCCAGCAAGCTCTCTCCTTCGAGAGAGGCCTGGGCCGGGCGGTCGGCGCCTAGCTCGGAAGCTCGCCTTCCGGGCCTCTCCTGGGCGGCTAGAGCCGGCCGCCCGGCCCAAAGTTCCCGACCTTCGCCGCACGGTGAAGGGCGGTTGTCGCCAACTCTCGCGCCCGGCCCCACACCGGACGCTACTTTCTTTGCGGTGGACGCGGGAAGAGCTCCGGCCGCGCTTGTGCTTGCCTGTTCGGCGCGCGGAACCCACCTTGCTGCGACGAGTCAACACGGCGCGGCCGCGAGGGCGGCGCCGAGGCAAGGAAGTGAATGAGCGTCCTCATTCCCGGCGAGACCTGCTGGCGCAGGGAACGGGCGGCGCGTGCGGCCTTCCTGATCGACACCGAGGCCTATTTCACCGCCGCCTTCGAGGCGATGATCAGCGCCGAGCGGTCGATCCACCTGCTCGGCTGGGGCTTCGACCCGCGCACGCGGCTGTTCCCGGACGGCTTCGACGGCCCCAACGATCCGGACGAAGTCGGCCATATCCTCATCGAGCTGGCGCGCCAGAGACCTGACCTCGATGTCCGCGTGCTGATCTGGCACTCGGCGCTGCCGATCAGCGCCAGCCAGGAGTTCTTCCCCCACCGGGCCCGCCGCTGGTTCCGCAACACCGGCGTGAAGTTCCGGCTGGACGATTCCGTCCCCTTCGGCGCCTGCCACCACCAGAAGGTGCTGGTGATCGACGACAAGGTCGCCTTCTGCGGCGGCGGCGACATCTCGGTGGACCGCTGGGACACCCCCGCGCACCTGGAGGAGGACCAGCGGCGGATCATGCCGCGCCAGGAGTGTCACGACCCGCGTCACGAGGTGATGATGGTGGTCGACGGGCCGGCCGCCGCGGCGCTGGGCGAGCTGTCGCGGCAGCGCTGGCGCCACGCGACGGGCGAGGTGATCGCCCCGCCCGCACCCACCGAAGCCGATCCCTGGCCGAACCACATCCCGGCCCATCTGACCGACGTCGACGTGGGCATCGCCCGCACCTTCCCGGCCTGGCGCGGCGAGCCCGCGGTGGAGGAGATCCGCCATCAGACGATCGCCGCGATCCGCGCGGCCCGCGAGATCATCTACCTGGAGAACCAGTACTTCACCGCCCCGCCCGTGGCCGAGGCGCTGGCCGAGCGGCTGGCCGAGCCGGACGGGCCCGAGGTGGTGCTGATCTCCACCGGGCGCAGCCCCAGCTGGTTCGACCAGCTCACCATGGACCGGGCCCGCACGACGATGATCTGGCGGCTGACCGCCGCGGACGTGTTCGGCCGCTTCCGCGCCTTCTATCCGGTGACCAGCGGCGGCTTGAAAATCATCGTCCATTCCAAGGTGATGGTGATCGACGACGAGCTGGCGAGGGTCGGCTCGGCCAATCTCAACAACCGGTCGGGCGGCTTCGACACCGAGTGCGACCTCACCGTGCTGGCCCAGAAGCCAGAGGACAGGCTGGCCATCGCCGCCTTCCGCGACCGGCTGGTCGGCCATTTCATGGCGGTGACGGGCGATGCGGTCTCAAAGGCCAGGGCCGACCACGGGGGGCTGTGCGCGGCCATCGACGCGCTCAACCGCGACGGCCGGCTGACGCCGCTGAAGCCGCGCAAGATGTCGGCGCTGGGCGAATTCATCGCCGCCTACCACATCGGCGATCCGGCCAATGTGGGCGACAGCTGGCTACTCGGCCGGCGGCGGGAGAAGGTCTACGCCGAGGCCCGCAAGCTGGCCGACGAGCGGGCCCAGGCCCTGCTCACGAAACCTCGAAGTCCATGACCAGCGGCAGGTGGTCGGAGGCCAGACGGTTCAGCGGCTCGAAGGGCGCGAACACGTGCTGCACCCTGATCTCCGGCGAGACGAAGATGTGGTCGATGCGCAGCACCGGCAGCGGCGAGGGGAAGGTCGAGGTCGGCGTCTTGCGCGGCGCCAGTCGCCGGGCCGGCTCCAGCCTCGCAGTGAGCGTGCGGTAGACCACCGAGGTCGCCGTGGCGTTGAAGTCGCCCAGGAGAATGGTCGGGCCCTTGCGGTCGGGATGGTCCAGCCATTCCGGCCCCGCCAGCCAGGCGGCCTGGTGCTGCTGCTCGCGCGGGACCAGCCCCAGGTGGGTGTTGATCACCTGCACCGGCTTGCCGCCCACCTCGACCTGCACCCACAGCGCCCCGCGCGGCTCCAGCTGCGGCATGCGGTGGTAGCCGGGCAGGGGGCCGGCCTTGATCAGGCTCTCGGGCAGGTGGGTCAGGATGGCGTCGCCGTACAGCTCCTCCTCCACCCGCATGGCCGGGTGGAAGTGGCACTGCATGTCCAGGAGGTCGCCGATCTCGTGGGCCTGGTCGACACCGTTGGTCCGCGCCCGGCCGACGTCCAGCTCCTGCAGGGCGACGATGTCCGGCTCGAGCCTGGCCAGCACCTCGGCGACCCTCTGCACGTCGAGGCGGCGGTCGGTGCCGACGCAGCGATGCACGTTGTAGGTCACGATCCTGGGCATGAGGGGCGTGTTCTGCGTGCCTCTTGCGTCGATGACAAGGCGGCATGCGCCGATGGCGTTCCCGCACGCGGCGCGCAGGTCAAAAGCTGACCTTTACGTTAACGTCAATGCTTCCCAACCGTCGGCCCCAGGGCTAAAGGTGGCGCGACGCCGCGGGCCGGGCGCCCGCCACGGGTTTGGGAGCTAGCGCGATGAACCTCGATTTTTCCGCCGAAGAAATGGCCTTCCGGGACGAAGTTCGAGCCTTCATCGCCGAAAACTATCCCGCCGAACTGCGCCGCAAGCAGGACGCCGGCGAGCCGCTCACCAAGGAAGACCAGCTTTCCTGGCACAAGGTGCTGGCGAAGAAGGGTTGGGTGGCCCCGAGCTGGCCGAAGGAGCTCGGCGGCACCGACTGGACGCCGACCCAGAAGTACATCTGGAACGAGGAGCTGGCTCGGGCCGACTGCCTGCCGCTGCTGCCGTTCGGCCTCTCCATGCTGGCGCCGGTGATCTACACCTTCGGCGCCGAGGAGCAGAAGAAGCGCTTCCTGCCGGGCATCTACAACGGCGACGTCTGGTGGTGTCAGGGCTACTCCGAGCCGGGCGCCGGATCCGACCTCGCCTCGCTGAAGACCCGCGCCGAGCGGATCACCGGCGACGACGGCAAGGAGTACTACATCGTCAACGGCCAGAAGACCTGGACCACGCTCGGCCACTACGCCGACTGGGGCTTCTTCCTGGTCCGCACCGACCCCAACGCCAAGCCGCAGGCCGGCATCAGCTTCCTGCTGATCGACATGAAGAGCCCGGGCGTGACCGTGCGCCCGATCATCACCCTCGAGGGCGGCCACGAGGTCAACGACGTCTTCCTCGACAACGTGAAGGTGCCGGTCGAGCAGCGGATCTTCCACGAGAACCAGGGCTGGACCTGCGCCAAGGCCCTGCTGGCCCACGAGCGCAGCGGCATCGCCGGCGTCGCCCGCTCCAAGCGCGGCCTGGAAAAGCTGCGCGCCATCGCCGCCACCGAGCGCGGCGACCAGGGCGGGGCGCTGATCGGGGACGCCTTCTTCCGCCGCAAGCTGGCCGAGCTGGAGATCGACCTGACCGCGCTCGAGTTCACCGAGCTGCGCACCCTGGCCGGCGAGGCCAGCGGCAAGGGCCCGGGCCCGGAAAGCTCGATCCTCAAGATCAAGGGCACCGAGATCCAGCAGCGGCTGAACGAGCTGGCGCTGGAGGCGGCCGGCCACTACGGCGCGCCCTACCTGCGCGAGGACGGCGCCAACATGGGCGTCGGTCCCGACTACGCCCGTGGCGTGGCCGGCGACTACTTCAACGGCCGCAAGACCTCGATCTACGGCGGCTCCAACGAGATCCAGCGCAACATCATCGCCAAGATGGTGCTGGGCCTCTAGTTCCCCGCCGCGTCGTCCACAGTCCCAACCGGAGCCGTCCAAGTCATGGATTTCAACTTCACCGACGAACAGACGATGCTGCGCGACACGGTCGCGAGCTATCTGGCGGACAACTACGACTTCGAGAAGCGCCGCGGCGTGGTCACGGCCGAGCCCGGCTGGCGGCCGCAGGTGTGGAAGGCGTTCGCCGACGAGCTGGGCATCCTGGGCGCGGCCTTCTCCGAGGAGCTCGGCGGCCTCGGCGGCGGCTACGTCGAGAACATGATCGTCATGGAGGAGTTCGGGAAGAAGCTGGTCGTCGAGCCCTACCTCGGGACGGTGGTGATCGGCGGCGGCTTCCTCAAGCACGGCAAGCCGGCCGGCGCGGCCGAGCTGATCGGCAGGATCATCGCCGGCGAGGCGGTGTTCGCCTTCGCCTACGCCGAGCCGCAGGGCCGCTACGCCCTGGCCGACCTGAAGACCACGGCCAAGAAGGACGGCGCCGGCTGGACCCTGAACGGCCACAAGGCGGTGGTGGTCGGCGCCCCCTGGGCGACCCACCTGATCGTCACCGCCCGCACCGGCGGCGCCCAGCGCGAGGCCCAGGGCGTGTCGGTGTTCATCGTGCCCAAGGACGCCAAGGGCGTGACCACCCGCGACTATCCGACCGTCGACGGCCAGCGCGCCTCGGAGGTCTACTTCGAGAACGTCTCGCTGCCGGCCGAGGCGCTGGTCGGCCCCGAGGGCCAGGCCCTGCCGTTGGTCGAGCGGGTGGTCGACGAGGCCATCACCGCCAGCTGCGCCGAGGCCTGCGGCGTGCTCGCCAAGCTGCACGAGGGCACCCTCGAATACACCAAGCAGCGCAAGCAGTTCGGCGTGCCGATCTCGACCTTCCAGGTGCTGCAGCACCGGATGGTGGACATGTTCATCAACGTCGAGCAGTCGATCTCGATGACCTACATGGCGACCATCAAGGTCGCCTCGGACGACGCGGTCGAGCGCGGCAAGGCGGCCTCGGCGGCCAAGGTGCAGATCGGCAAGGCCTGCCGCTTCGTCGGCCAGAACGCCATCCAGCTGCACGGCGGCATGGGCATGACCGACGAGATGGCCATCGGCCATTACTTCAAGCGCGCCACCATGATCGAGTCCGCTTTCGGCAACACCGATCACCACCTTG
>JAQVDF010000136.1 GCA_028698405.1 Phenylobacterium sp.
TCTTCGAGTTCCCCTGGGAGGTGCTCGCCCGCACCGCCACGCGGATCATCAACGAGGTGAAGGGCATCAACCGCGTCGTCTACGACGTCACCTCCAAGCCGCCGGGAACCATCGAGTGGGAATGATCCGGTAGCCCTCGGAGGCTATCGGCGAGGCCCGTTTGAGCCTCCTAAGTCGCTGAATAAAAACGTGAATGTCTCCGGTGTCTATCGGGGACTATCGCGGGGCGGCGGAACGATCTGACGGTAGCGCCGTCGGTATCGACTCCGTGGTCTGACCCCCGCGTAGTGATCCATCCCTCAAGTTGGTCGGAGGACCATTTTGGATGGAACGAGAGGTGGCCAGGAAGCGGCACAAGCCGGAAGAGATCGTCGCCAAGCTGCGGCAGGTTGATGTGCTGACGGCGCAGGGTCAGTCGATCGCCGAGGCGGTGAGGACGATCGCGGTGACGGAGACGACGTATTTCCGCTGGCGCGCGGAGTACGGCGGCCTGAAGAGCGACCAGGTCAAGCGGCTGAAGGATCTGGAGCTGGAGAACGCCCGGCTGCGGCGCGCGGTGTCGGACCTGACGTTGGACAAGCCGATCCTCGCCGAGGCCGCCCGGCGAAACTTCTAAGCCCCGCCCGTCGCCGGGCAACCGTGGCGTCAGCAAACGCCTTCCACTAACATTGGATCACCCCTCGGGGGCAGGCCAGCGCAAGGTTGTTCGGCGCGAAATGGTCAGGATGCAAATATGAGCAAGCCCGTTATCGCCGTTCTGGGAGCAGGTCTGGGCGGGACCATCGCGGCCTTCGAGATCAAGGCGGCGCTCGGCTCCAAAGCTGAAGTGACCGTCGTCAGCAAGGGCGACACGTTCCACTTCGTGCCGTCTAATCCTTGGGTCGCTGTGCGCTGGCGCAAGCGCAAGGCGATCGAGGTCTCGCTCCCGCCGATCATGCGCAAGAAAGGGATCGGTTACACGGGCGTCGGGGCTAAACGGCTGCATCCCGCCGAGAACCGGATCGAGCTCAACGACGGCCAGAGCCTCACCTACGACTACCTCGTCATCGCGACGGGCCCGGAGCTGGCGTTCGACGAGATCGAAGGGATGGGCCCGCAGGGCTTCACCGAGTCGATCTGCCACGTGGACCACGCGGAGAAGGCGGCCGAGGCGTTCGAGGCGTTCGCGAAGAACCCGGGCCCGATCGTCGTGGGCGCCGTCCAGGGGGCCTCCTGCTTCGGCCCGGCCTACGAGTTCGCGATGATCCTCGATACGGAGCTGCGCCGGCGGAAGATCCGCGACAAGGTGCCGATGACCTTCGTCACGCCCGAGCCCTACATAGGCCACCTCGGTCTCGACGGTGTAGGCGACACGAAAGGGCTCCTGGAGAGCGAGCTTCGCAACCGTCACATCAAGTGGGTGACCAACGCCAAGGTCCTGAAGGCGGAGGCGGGCGTGCTGGAAGTCGAGGAGGTCGCCGACGACGGATCGGTGAAGGCCAAGCACGAGCTGCCGTTCGCCTTCTCCATGCTGCTGCCGGCCTTCAGGGGCGTAGAGGCCGTGCACGGGATCGAGGGCCTGACGAATCCGCGCGGCTTTGTCATCGTCGACAAGAACCAGCGCAATCCGGCGTTCCCCAACGTCTTCGGCCTAGGCGTGGCGGTGGCGATTGCACCGACCGGCAAGACCCCAGTGCCGGTGGGCGTTCCCAAGACCGGCTTCATGATCGAGAGCATGGTCACGGCGATCGCCCAGAACCTGAAAGCCCTGATCGAGGGACGCGCGGCGACGCACGAAGCCACCTGGAACGCCATCTGCCTGGCCGACTTCGGCGACGGCGGTGTCGCCTTCTACGCCCAGCCGCAGATCCCGCCCCGCAATGTGAACTGGTCGGCCGAGGGCACGTGGGTCCATCTCGCGAAGATCGCCTTCGAGAAGTACTTCCTGCGCAAGGTGAAGAAGGGCGAGAGCGAGACCTTCTACGAGAAGTTCGCCCTCGACCTCATGGGCGCCAGGAAGCTCAAGGTCTGAGGCGCTCCATGCGACAGATCCTCTGTCCCGCCTGCGCCGCGCTCAATCGTGCGCCGGACGCCAGGGACGCCTCGACGGCCAAGTGCGGCCGGTGCGGCCAGCGGCTCTTCCACGGCCGTCCCGATGAAGTGAGCGGGGAGGAGCTTATGGCCCATCTGCGCTCCAACAGCGGGATCGCGGTGCTCTTGGACGTCTGGGCCCCGTGGTGCGGACCCTGCCGGATGATGGGCCCGCATTTCGTCGCGGCGGCCAGGCAGCTCGAGCCTGAGGTGCGGCTCCTGAAGCTGAACTCCGAGGCGGACCCTGCCGCCGCCGCTGAACTCGGGATCAGCGGCATTCCGACCCTCATCCTGTTCCGCGACGGCCGCGTTCTCGCCCGGCAGTCGGGCGCCATGAGCGCCAATCAGATCGTCGCCTGGACGACCCAGGCTCTCGCCCAGGCTGCGGCCTGAGGCCGAACTGAGGAGCGTGTGATGACTCTCGATCGTGCAGTGTTCGTTTTCGCCGGCTTCGTCGTTCTGACGAGCGTGCTGCTCGCCCATTATGTGAGCCCGTGGTGGATCCTGCTCGCGGTCTTCGCTGGCCTGAACATGATCCAGGCTGCGTTCACCGGCTTCTGCCCCGCAGCGATGGTGTTCAAGAAGCTGGGCGTGAAGCCCGGCGCTGCGTTCAGATGAGCCGAGCGGTCGTCCATGCGGTAGCGATTGGTGCGACGGCGAGCCTGCTTGGGCTCTCGCCGGCGTTCGCGACCAATCTGAACGACGCCATCGCCCTTGCTGTGGCGCACGAGCCCGGCCTGCAGCGGGCGCAGGCCGAGGCCGATGCGGCCAAGGCGCGCGAGTCACCAAGCGCTCAAGGCGCGCCTCGATCTGGAGGCCCGCGTGGCGCAGGCCTACGGTGAGGTGTTGGTGGCCCGGGAGGCCTTTCAGCTCAACAGCCGCCATTCAGCCGTAGTGAGCGAACTCGCGCGCCAAGCCGATCTGCGGTTCAAGAGCGGCGAGGCGCCGCGCAGCGACCAGGCGCAAGCGCAGCAGCGCGCGGCGTCGGGCATCCACTTACGCGGGCGGGGGCCACGACCTGCGGGGCAAGGGGGCCGAGATGACCTGGACCGGCCCGGACGGCCATGTCCGGATGTGCCGGGAAGCCTGACCGCGCCGAGGCTCTAGCCATTCGGCGCGCCGGGGCGGCAAGTTGGCGCGAAGTGTTGGGGGCGAGGCATGCCGGCATTCGACGGGGCCACCAGGGACGTCGCGCTCGGGCTGCTCGTGGCGCTGGGCATCGGTCTGCTGATCGGGGCCGAGCGCGAGCGGCGCAAGCAGGATGAGGCGCAGGGCGCGGCCGCCGGCATCCGGACGTTCACCGTTGCGGCCCTGGCCGGCGCTGTCAGCCTGCAGGTCGGCGGGCTGGCGATGCTCTGCACCACCACCCTCGTGGTGGGCCTGCTGACGACGGTCAGCTACTGGACCACCCGCCACACCCAGGATCCCGGCTTGACCACCGAGGTCGCCCTGGTGCTGACGGTGCTGCTCGGGGCCATGGCCATGCGGGACGCCACGGTGGCGGCGATGGCCGGGGTGACCACCGCCGTCTTGCTGGCCGCCAAGCTGCCGTTGCAGCGCTTCGTCGGCTCGGTGCTGACCCAGCGCGAGCTGTGGGACGGGCTGATGCTGGCGGCCGCGACCCTGGTCGTCCTGCCCTTGCTGCCCGACCGGGCGCTCGACCCGTACGGAGTGCTCAACCCCCGGACGCTGTGGCTGCTGATTATCCTCGTCCTGGTGCTGAGTGCGGCGGGGCATGTGGCCGTGCGCCTGGTCGGCGCCAGGTTCGGTCTGCCGCTGGCGGGGCTGCTGGGCGGTTTCGTGTCCAGCACTGCGACCATCGGGGCGATGGGCGCTCGGTCGCGGCGCAATCCCTCCGAACGTCCGGCCGCCGCCGCTGCGGCCGTGCTCTCGACCGTGGCGACGATGATCCAGATGGCGGTGCTGCTGGCCGCCATCAGCCCGCAGACTCTGCAGGCGGCGACGCCCTCGCTGGCGGCCGGGGGCGCAGTAGCGCTGGCGTTCGGGCTCGCCACCACCCTGCGGGCGCTCCGCCGGCCGGCCGCCCAGGAGGCGCGGCGGGACGGGGCCTTCAGCCTGACCGGCGCCATGGCCTTCTCGGCTACGGTGGCGGTCGTGCTGCTGATGTCGGCCGCGGCGCGGAAGCATTTCGGACAGGGCGGCCTGCTGCTGGCGGGCGGCCTCGCGGGTCTCGTCGACGCGCATGCGACCGCCATCTCGATGGGCGCCCTGGCGGCCGCGGGCGAGATCGGGCCGCGGGCGGCGCTGATCCCCATCCTCCTGGGCATCACCACCAACACGGTCAGCAAGCTGGTGGTGGCCACGGCCGGCGGCGGGAAGTCCTTCCTGCTGCGCGTCGGACCTGGCCTGGTGCTGGTCGCCGCGGCCTGCTGGGCGCCGCTGCTCCTGGGCAGGCCAGGCGGCTAGTCGGGCCACTCCCGGGTCATCTCGATCATCGTCGGGCGGAAGCCGATGGCGGCGAACAGCCGTTGGGCCGACTCGTTCCGGTGAGCCGTTGAGAGAACCACCCGCGGCGCGCCGAGGTCCCGCAACGCCTGCAGCGCCGCCTCCAGCAGCCGGCGGCCGATCCCGCCGCCGCGCCGGTCCGGATCGACGATCAGGTCGTGGACGACGCCGGCCGGGCCGCGCAGCGACATCCAATCGGTCCCGTCCAGGCTCCCGAATACGTAGCCGACCACCGCGCCGCCATGCTCGGCGACCAGCAGGACGGCGTCGTTGCGCCCGATCTGACCGGCGAGGAAGCTCGCGTAGCCCGCCTCGGTGCGCGGACCCGGGGCGATGAAGCGGTCGGGGTCGAAGTCGTGGTGCAGGGCGACCAGCATCGCGCCGAGCCGGCCGAGCGCGGGCTCGTCCGCCGCCGCCGCCGGCCGGATGATCGTCTCGGGGCTGGCTGTCATGCGCGCCTGAACCGGGGAGGGGAAGGGGGAGTTCCCAAACCGTCGTCGCGGCGTCAAAGCTGGTCAAGGGCGAGCGCGTAGGAGGCTGTCGATGAGGCCGCACATTTCCGTCCTGACCCTCGGGGTGGCCGACCTGGAGCGGGCGGTCGCCTTCTACCGCGACGGCCTCGGCCTGCCGACCGAGGGGATCGTCGGGCGCGAGTTCGAGCACGGGGCGGTGGCCTTCTTCGACCTCGCCGGCGGGCTCAAGCTGGCCCTGTGGGCGCAGGCCGACATCGCCCACGACACCGGACTCGAACCCTCGCCGCCCAGCCCGACGGCCTTCACTCTCGGCCACAACGTCGGCAGCCGGGTCGAGGTCGATGCGGTGATGGCCCAGGCCGAGGCGGCGGGCGCGCGGATCGTAAATCCGGCGCAGGACACCCTCTGGGGCGGCTACGCCGGCTACTTCCGGGACCTGGACGGCCACGTCTGGGAGGTGGTCTGGAATCCGTCCCTTCCGCCACCCGGCGGCTGACGTTCCAAACCAGCCGCGGCTCGCCTAAGAAGGGGCCATGAGCAGCTCCCACTGGCTCGTGAAGACCGAGCCCGAGACCTACAGCTACGCGGACCTGGAGCGCGAGGGCCGCACCGTCTGGGACGGCGTGCGCAACAACGCCGCGGCGCTGCACCTGAAGGGCATGCGCAAGGGCGACCAGGTGCTGGTCTACCATTCGGGCGACGCCAAGGCCGTGGTCGGGATCGCCGAGGTGGTCCGCGAGGCCTTCCCCGACCCGACCGACAAGTCGGGCCGCTTCGTGGCCGTGGAACTCGGCTCCGTGCGGAGCCTGAAGCAGCCCGTGACGCTGGCCCAGCTCAAGGCCGAGCCGAAGCTCGCGGGCCGCGTCATCCTGCGCCAGAGCCGCCTGTCGGTGGCTCCGGTCGGCGAGGCCGAGTGGGACCTCATCCTGAAGATGGCCGGCGGGTGAGCATCGTGGCCGACCCAACGCCGGCGCCGGCCGACGAGGCC
>JAQVDF010000137.1 GCA_028698405.1 Phenylobacterium sp.
GACAGCGCGCCCGTGGCCTTCACCCCGCCGGCGTCGACCGCAAGGTCCGTCAGGTCCACTCCGCCGCGTGGGAAGCGGAAGGCGGCCGCGCCCGTGGCGGGCCCGTACTCGCTCGCCGCGGTGACGGCGATCGTACCGCTCGAGCCATCGGCGCGCCTCAGGAAGCTGAGCTGGATGCGGGCGTCGCTCAGCGGCAGCCGCGGCAAGTCGAGGGCCTCGGCCTCGGCGACCACATCGACGCGCGGCGCGAGCAGCGTGCCGCCCACTTCGCCCGTGCCCTTGGCCGCGCCGGTGAACTCCACGGGGCCAGCCCTGAAGGGGCCCGTCGCGGACCAGTCGCCGTGGAATGCGAGCTGGGCGTTGGGGCCGAACACGCCTGCGAAATCGGCCCGGCCGGCGGTTCCGTTCAGTCGCGCCTCGGCGACCGAAAAGCGGCCGTCGCGCCAGCTCGCCTTGCCGTTCAGGGTCGGCGACGCGCCCAGGATGCGGTCGAGCTCCGAGAAGCCCGAGGCGAACTCGCGCCCCTTGGCGTCGACGTCGAACAGCCAGGGCGAGGCCGAGCCGCGGTCGCGGGTGGCGCGCCACTCGGCGTCGACGACGCCCGAGGCGCCGATGCCGGCCGCCGGCAGGTTGGTGACCTGCGCCTGCCCCTTGAAGCTCAACCCGCCCAGCAATCCGTAACCGCCGCTGCCGGTCACCTTCAGCCCGGTCCCGTCCGCTTTCAGGTCGCGCACGAGCCAGCGGCCGTCGCCCAGCCGCTCCAGCGCCACCTCGGCCGTCGGTGTCGGTCCCAGCAGGGGGCCGAGCAGGTTGTCGCTGCGTCCGCCGGTGATCGCCACCTTGGTCTCGATGGCGATGACCTGGTTCTTGCGGGTGACGGTCACCGGCCCGCTGGCCCGGCCGGCGATATAGTCGAGGATGTTGGCGTCTTCGGCCGTGGCGTTTCCGACCAGCTTCCAGGTCTTCCAGTCCCCGGTCAGCACGCCCTGCGCCTGCATCGCGCCCATCTTCGGGAAGGGAATGATCCGGGCCGCCGAGGGCGTCCGCACGGTGACCGCCCACCCCTTGGGACCGGTGCGCCGCTCGCCGAGGTTGCCGAGCCCCGCGGCGGTGAGCACCAGGTTCTCGGCTTTCAGCGCCGCGGCCAGGTCGTAGAGCGAACCCTCGGCCTTGCGGCCGGTGATATCGAAGGTGGCTTCCGGACCGAACCGCTCGGCGAACCCCCGGGTCAGGCTCGAGGCGGTCAGCACCAGCCGGCCCTGCGCCTGGCCGCCCTGCGGGTTCCAGGCGCCGTGCGCCTGCAGCGGGCTGGAGGTCCCCGACGTCGCGGCGGCGGAAAAGCGGCCCTCGCTGGTGGTGCCGTTGGCGTCCACCTGGAGGGCGAAGGGCTGGTCGACGGGCAGGCCCAGCGCACCGGCCAGCGCCCCGCCCTCGGCCTCCAGCGCCCGGGCTGCCACCTTCAGCGGCCGACGGCCGCCGAACTGGAAGCGCACGTCGAGATGATCGCCAGGCCTGAGCAGGCTGTCGGCCTCGACCCTTCCGCTCTGGCCACTGTTGCGGCGTCCGAGCTCGACGTGGCCCTTCACGTCGTAGACGCCGCGCTCGTAGCTGAACCCCTCCATCAGCTCGACGCGCCCGCTCAACGAGTCGATGTCCACCGAGACCGGCATGCCCGGCGACTTGGTCTTCGGCTCCAGAGTCGGCCGGCGGACGAGCTGCACGGTCTTGGCCGTCACCTCCTCGGCCGAGACCCGGCGGAACAGCAGCTGGCTGTAGTCCCAGCGGACGTGCACATCGTGCGCGTCGAGCCAGATGCCGCCCTCGTCGGAAACGGTCAGCCGGCGGACGGAGAAGTCACGCCAGACGTCGCCCGAGAGGCCGTAGATCTTAAGCCGCCCGAAGCGGCCGAGCTTGAGCCCGTCCGTGCGCGCCTCGATCAGCAGCCGGGTCTGGGGCAGCAGCACGCCGAAGCGGGTCGCGAGCAGGCCCGCGCCGAGCAGCAGGCCGATGGCCACGAAGACGATCAGGATCGCCTTCGGCAGCCGCGCCCGGCGGCGTTCGGGAGCCTTCGCCGTCTCGCTGCTCAAAAGCTCTGCCCGATGCTGAGGTAGACCTGGAACGGCGCGTCGCTGGTGCGGCGGTCCAGGGGGACGGCGACGTCGACGCGGATGGGACCGAAGCCCAGGTCGTAGCGCACCCCGAGGCCCGCCCCCAAGCTGAAGTCCTTGCCCGCCGGGAAGGGATCCGTGCCGACCGTGCCGCCGTCGACGAAGGCGGCCATGCCCCAGCGGCCGAACAGATGCCGGCGCACCTCCAGCGAGGCCTCCAGCAGCGAGACCCCGCCCTGGGGCGTGTTGTCGGCCAGCCTGGGCCCCACCGCCTGGTAACCGTAGCCGCGCACCGAGCCGCCGCCGCCAGCGTAGAACCGGCGCGAGGCCGGCACTTCGGGGATCGATCCGCCGACCATGGTCCCGAGCCGTAGCCTTCCGGCCACCACGGTGCGGCCATCGTCGTCCAGCGGATAGTAGGCCGAGCCCTGGGTCTGGAGCTTCAGGTAGGGCAGCGTGTCCTCGCCGGTGATCAGCGTGGGCTCGGCCCGCGCCTCCACCCGCCAGCCGCGCTTGGGATCGAGCGGGTCGTCGGACCGGTCGAGCGCCAGCGCCCCCAGCAGGGTCCCGGTCACCAGGTCGCGGCCCAGCGGCGAGAGGGTTCCGCGGCGCAGCTCGTCGGTGCGGCTGAAGTCCAGCGTCGCGCCCAGCGTCAGATAGGAGGTCTTGCCGTAGCGGCGCGTCACGTCCGCATGCACGCCGGCGCCGGTCTCGTCGTAGGCGTCGGTCCTGACCTGGTAGACCGCCCCGCCGAGCTGCAGGGTCTGCTGGGCCCGGCGCCAGTGAGGCAGGGCGAGTTCGGCGCCGAGCCGGCTGTCGATGTCGGAAAGCCGCGCCAGCAGCTCCAGCGTGTCAGCCCGCCCAATCACGTTGTACCGCGTCCAGCGCGCATCGACGCCCGCCCCGTCGGTCGTCGAGTAGCTGGCGCCGAGCTCCAGGGTGCGCCGCTCGCGATCGGCGAGGCTGACCACGATCGGCCGCAGCCCCTCGGGCGTCGTGGTCTCCTTCGGCCCCAGCCCCACCGTCACGGACTCGTAGACGCCGGTGTCCAGCAGCCGGCGCTCGAGCTCGGCCACATCCTCGGGGTCATAGGGATCGCCCACCCGCCAGGGCGCGAGTCGCTGAACCCATGCGGGATTGGTCCGCCCCCTGGTCTCGAGCTGCAGGCCGTCGAGGCGCACCAGCTCGCCGGCGTTGATGCGGAAGGTGGGCCGAAGCGTCGCGTCGGCGTGGTCGACGATCACCTCCCGCGGCGCCGCGGCGACGTCGGCGTAGCCGCTCTTCTGGACGGCGGCCACCGCCCGCCCCTCGGCGGCCAGCACGTCGACGGCCCGCCCGGGATCACCGGGCCGCAGCAGCAGGGCCGACTCGGCCGCCTCGCGCACCTCCGGCTGAGGCGGCTCGCCCACCCACTCCACCTTGGGATCGGCGACGGCGAACCGGGGGCCGGGACTGACCCGAACGATCGGAACCGGCGGCTCTGTGTCCGTCAGGTCCGGCTCGACCTCGTGGGCGTAGTAGCCCTCGCTGCGCAGCACGGCCATGGCGTCTTCGGCCGCGTCGCGGGCTCGCCGACGGGCGTCGAACCGGTTCTGGATCGGCCGGTCGGTCTCGCCTATCGCCTGTGCGATGGCGGAGCGGAGTTCGTCGTCGAGCTCGCCCTCGATGGCCGCGCGAGGCGATTGCGCCAACGCGCGCGGAGCCGCCGCCCAAGCACACAAGGCCGCCGAGGCGGCGACTGCGACGACCAGTCGACCCAAGCAGACTCTTCCCTGACCGTCCCCCAAGGGGCGGGTGTAGCGAGGCGGCCCTGCCCTGTCACCCTGCCCCGCATGGCGCCAACCAGAAAACCTGCCGGCAGGGTCCCCGCCCGATCAGGGCATCGGCGCGACAGCTGTCTTGATCACCGTGCGAGGCGGCGTCGGAAGCACGGGGCGGAGAACATGGATCCAGCGGTCCGAGGCGTCGTAGGAGACTTGCACCAGCAGCCCGTCGGGGCGTCGGTGCACGGTCACGCGGCTGGCCTGGGCAAGATCGTCCCCTGGCAGCCGGCTGGCCGCCGCACGCCGGGCGAGCGCCTCCTGGGTTGCGGGGTCCTGACCGGCCAGGGCCGCCCTCGCGCCTTCCTCGGCCGCCGCCTGAACACGGCCGCCGATCCACCAGTAGTCGCTCCAGGCCGCCAGTTGCCCGGCGGCCAGCGCCAGGGCCGGCGCAAAGAGCAGCCACTGAAGCCGGCTCGGCTTCGGCAATTCAAAGTTGAGTTTTGCCGGGCGGCGCAATTCACGCATGGCGACGTCATACCGCAAACCGAGTAAACCGCGCGTTAAGGTTGTGTTTTTGTCGGCGGCTCGCGAAACCGGACCCACCGGCGTTCGGTAGCTCAACCCTTGTCCGCACGCTGCCGGGCGACCAGCAGCGAAACCAGCGCGGCGGCGGCCACGGCGATCGCCGCAGCGGTCGCGGCGGGGTGCTTCTTGACCGTGTCGGTGGCGCCTTTGGCCAGCGCACGCGATTGTTCCTTGGCCTGCACGGAAAGCTGCTGGGCCGCTTGGGAAAGCGCCTCGGCGGCCCGGGCGATGGCCATCTCGGCCTCGTCGCCGCTCTTGGCGGTGGCCGTCTTCAGGTTCCGGGTGATCTCCTTGAGGTTCGTCTCGAGATCGGAGGTGACGGACTTGATGAGCGACTTGGGCAATGCAGGCTCCTTCCGGGCGTGAGGGGAAGATGCTGCGCAATTCCGGCCCAAGGGCAAGCCCTACCGAATCAGGCGGGGCCGTGGCGCAGACTGTCGCACCGGCGCAGGCTGGGGCCCTGGCCCGTTGTCACGCTTGATAAACCGGATCACCATCCACTCTCCGGCTGGGGGAGCCGAAAGTGGGAGGGGACGTTCTGCCGCCTTTCGCACGACAGAGCTTGGTAGGCCGGGTGAGGATCGAACTCACGACCATTCGATTAAAAGTCGAATGCTCTACCACTGAGCTACCGGCCCATGGCGCGGCGCGGGTGCGCGCCGGCCGAAGCGGCGCGGACCTTAGGGCCGAGGCCGCTTTGCGGCAAGGCGCGAACGGGGAGCCAGGGCACGCCTCGCGCATTATCCCCTCGGGAGGATCGATCATGAAGCGCTGGCTTGCCGTGTCCGTAGCCTGCGGGGGTGCGTTGTTCGCCGCCGCCCCCGCCGCCGCCCAGCAGCTTCAGACCGCCGATGAGGCCCAGAGAAGCTCCCTCACCCACGCCATCACCTCGCCGCTGCGCGACGTGAACCTGATGCGCAGCAAGATTCCCGTGGTGCTGCAGGATTCGCTGGACGATCCCTACCGGCGGCCGACGCCGGCCTCCTGCTCGGGAATCATTGACGAGGTCACCCGGCTCAACGAAGCCCTCGGCGACGACCTCGACGCGGACGAGGGCAAGCAGATCGGCATGCGCGGCAGGGCCAAGGAGGAGGCGTTGAACGCCATCGCCGGCCTGGCCTCCGACGTCATCCCGTTCCGCGGCTGGGTCCGCAAGATCACCGGCGCCGAGCGCCACGACAAGACCATCCAGCAGTCCATCGCCGCCGGCGCCGTCCGCCGCGCCTATCTGAAGGGCCTGGGCGAGGCGCGCGGCTGCAACCCGCCCGGCACGCCGATGCACAAGCCGCTCGATGCGCCGATTCTGACCGAAAACACCGCCGCGCCGCCGGTCGCCGTGCTGACCGCCAAGGGCGCGTCGGCGGCCCAAAAGATCGAAGTCAGCCGCCCCTACGCGCCGCGCCGGCGCTGACGTTCGGCGAAGCTCTTGCGGAAGGCCGCGAGCCGCCCTCCGGCGATCGCGGACCGCAGCTCGGCCATCAGGCTCTCGAAGAAGGCCACGTTGTGCCAGGACAGGAGCACCTGGCCGAGG
>JAQVDF010000138.1 GCA_028698405.1 Phenylobacterium sp.
CTCGCTGCGATGCATGTTCCAGAGGTTGAAGAACACCCCATCGCCGGCCCGGCAGCTCACCCGCACCGGCGGCGGCCCCTCTGCCAGCACTCGGTCGGTCTCCTTCACCTCGAACACCCGCATCGGCTTGCGCCCCGGCCAGTGCTTGACCAGCTCGACGAACTCCACGTCGGGGACCGGCCGCGGCACGACGCTGATCCCGCCGGTCCGCTCGTCGATGTCCACCAGCGGCAGCCACAGCACCACCCCGTTCTGCGGCAGGCTCTGGAAGTAATCCCGGTCGCGGTGCCAGCCGAGCAACTCGGACTGGTTGCCGGGCAGGTCCATGCGCAGCTGCAGCCCCTTGACGATCACCTGGCCGGTCCGCCCGCCGTTGATGAACCGGTCGGCCAGCTCGACGATCTCGGGCTTGCCGGCCAGCCGAAAGAGCGCGGGGTGCGAGTTGACCATGTCGTAGACGCCGGAGCGCGCATGCGGCGGCAGGTCCAGGGCGTCCAGCCCGGCCGGCAGCCCGACCGAGCGCGCCTGCATGTCGGTGATGTCCTGCACGGCCCGCATCAGGCCGGCGATCTCGTCGGGCGAGATCAGCCCCTCGACGACCTCGACGCCGGCGCCGGCGAAGGTCACGGCTTCACGAACCAGCCGCCGGGCGTGCTGAGCCAACCGAACTTCTCCATCTTGGGCGGCCGGCCCTCGAAAAACTCGTCGACAGCCCGGGACTCGCCGGCCCATTCCCGGATGCCGTACTCGTCGAATAGCACGATCCCGCCCGCGACCACGCGGTCGTAGAGCGCCTTCAGCCCCGCCAATGTCGGCTCGTACATGTCGCAGTCGAAGTGCAGCAGGGAGATGCGCACGCCGGGGTTCTCCTGCACGTAGCTGAAGACCGTCTCGCGGATGTCGCCGTCCACCAGCTCGATGCGCGGCTTCTTCGGCACGAAGCTGTCCTCGTGGAACAGATCCACCAGCTCGCGCAGGCTCGCCTCGAAGCCGGCTGGGCTCCAGCCGCCCTCCATGTTGCCGGCGTGCTCGGCGCGGCCGTCGTGTTCGGTGAAGTTCTGCAGGCCCTGCCAGTGGTCGAACCCGATCACCCGCTTGGACCGGTCGCCCGGGTTCAGGATCTCGGCGAACTTCGCCCAGTTGAGCAGGGACTCGCCCTTGTAGACGCCGAGCTCGACCACATCCCCCGGCAGGTGGGCGACCTTCTTGTAGATCTCCCAGTGCCCCAGGGTGCGGGACATGAACATCCGGCGCGAGAACACGCCGAGATCCTTGATGATGTCGGGCGATGCGGCGTGCCGGCGCAACACCTCGGCATAGCGTTCGTCGATCGTAGGCATGGCCGGGGTCGGTGACTCGTCCGTTGGCGCTCGCCGGCATGGTTGCAGGATTCCCGCCCGATGGAACAGTGACGCTTGTTCCCTACCTGCCCCGCTGCACGGAAGCGGCGGCCGCTCGGAGCAGGCTAGACCGTCGCGAGCTTCAGCGGGCTGGGCCCGTAGCGGTTGGCTCCGGGCTCGCCGCTCATCACGCCGAGCTCGACCAGGGCCCAGGCCAGCACCAGCACGAACAGGAAATCGAAGAAGCCCTCGGGCCTCGGCCAGACGGCGACCACCGCCAGCAGCACGAGCGCCGCCCACCAGCCGGAGCGGCCGCGGTCGTGCAGGCGCTTCGAGAGCACGCAGGCGCCCGAGTAGATCAGCGCCGGATAGACGAACCAGCCGGTGATCCAGTGCAGCGTGGGGCCGACGGCGGCCTCGTAGAGCACGGCGAGCGTCAGCAGCACGGCGGCCGCGGCCAGGGAGGCGCCGCGCGGGGCCCGGCCGCCGGCCCCGAAGAACAGCTCGGCCCAGTTCATCGCCCCGCCCACCGCTGCGCCTCTACAGCAGCGCCGGCAAAAGCCAGAGCGCCAGCAGCACCACGACCACCAGCACCAGGATCAGACCCGCGTTGGGCCGAGGGCCCAGGAAGGGCTCGCCCTGCCCCGGCCGACGACCGGGATTGCGCGGCGGCGGCGGGGCCGGCGCCTTGCGCTTGGCCGCCGCCTGGCGGTAGCGGCGCAGATCGACGACCTCGGGCTGACGATCCTGGCCGTTGGGCTTCCTGGCCATGTCGTTCACGCAAACTCCACCAGCACTTCGTCCGCCGAGACGCTGTCGCCGGCCTTGGCGCCGACGGCCTTCACCACCCCGTCCCGTTCGGCCCGGATGATGTTCTGCATCTTCATCGCCTCGACGATGGCCACCTGCTCGCCGGTCTTCACCTCCTGGCCGGGGATGACGTCGATGGAGACCACAAGGCCCGGCATCGGCGAGAGCACCAGCTTGGAGGTGTCGGCCGCCTTCTTGGGCGGCAGCTTCTCGTGCAATTCGGCCGACCTGGGAGTCAGCACCAGCACGTGCAGGCTGCTCGCTCGGTAGCGGATGTTAAATCCCTCCGCGGCGGGGCGCACCTGCAATGCGAAACTGCGACCGTCGAGCTTGCCGCGGAACACCGGCTGGCCGGGCCGCCAGGCGATGTCGGTGAGCAGGAGGCTGCGCTCCTCGCCGACCAGTTCGACCTGCAGGGTGTCGCCCGGCCAGGACAGCCGCACCGGCCGGCGGACCGGCCCGACCAGCACGACCCAGTCCTCGCGCGGCCGTTTGGAGGGGTCGGCGCGGGCCGCCAGCACCAGCTGCATGGCGCAGGCGGCCGCCGTCATCACGTCGCGGTCGGGATCGCTCGGCGGCACGCCGTGGAAGCCGTCGGGGAAGATGTCGGCGATGTAGCTGGTGGACAGCTTGCCGGACCGGAAGTGCGGCTCGTCCATCACCGCCGAGAGAAACGGAAGATTGTGGCCCGGTCCCTCGATGTAGAAGTCCTCCAGCGCCGCGGCCATGGTGTCGACGGCGGTCGCGCGGTCCGGGCCCCAGGTGGCCAGCTTGGAGATCATCGGGTCGTAGAACATCGAGATCTCGTCGCCTTCACGGACGCCGGCGTCGTTGCGCACCAGCCCCTGACCCAGCGTCCCCTCCTCCGGCGGGTCGTAGCGGACCAGCCGGCCGATGGACGGCAGGAAGCCGCGGTAGGGATCCTCGGCGTAGATGCGGCTCTCGATGGCCCAGCCGTTGATCTTCAGGTCGTCCTGACCGAACGCCAGCTTCTCGCCCGCGGCCACCCGGATCATCTGCTCGACCAGATCGACGCCGGTGATCAGCTCGGTGACCGGGTGCTCCACCTGCAGGCGGGTGTTCATCTCCAGGAAGTAGAAGCTGCGGTCCTGGCCGGCGACGAACTCGACGGTGCCGGCGGAGTCGTAGCCGACCGCCCGGGCCAGCGCGATCGCCTGGGCCCCCATGGCCTGGCGGGTGGCCTCGTCGAGCAGCGGGCTCGGCGCCTCCTCGACGACCTTCTGGTTGCGCCGCTGGATGGAGCACTCGCGCTCGAACAGGTGGACAATGTTGCCGTGCTTGTCGCCCAGCACCTGCACTTCCACGTGGCGCGGGCTCTCGATGAACTTCTCGATGAAGATGCGGTCGTCGCCGAAGCTGGAAGCCGCCTCGGCGCGCACCGCCGGGAACCCCTCCTCGACACCCTGGTCGGTGCGGGCGATGCGGATGCCCTTGCCGCCGCCGCCGGCCGACGCCTTGATCATCACCGGATAGCCGATCTCGCGGCTGATCCTGAGCGCCTCCTCGACCCCGTCAATCTCGCCCACGTGCCCGGGCACGGTGGAGACGCCCGCGGCCTTGGCCGCCCGCTTGGAAGCGATCTTGTCGCCCATCGCGGCGATGGCGTCCGGGTTGGGACCGATGAACACGATGCCCTCGTCGTCCAGCCGCCGCGCGAATGCCGGGTTCTCGGACAGGAAGCCGAAGCCCGGGTGAACCGCCTCGGCGCCGGTCCGGCGGCAGGCCTCCACGATCTTGTCCATCACCAGATAGGACTGGACGGCCGGCGGCGGGCCGATGAATACGGCCTCGTCGGCCATCTCCACGGCCAGGCTGTCGGCGTCGGCCTCGGAGTAGACCACCGCCGTGGCGATACCCATCCGGCGGCAGGTCTTGATGATACGGACCGCGATCTCGCCGCGGTTGGCGATAAGAATCTTACCGAACACGGGCCTTCGCCTAGCGCAGCCGAACCGCAGTGCCCGCGGCGGTGACCATCAACATGCCATTGTCGGCGCCCAGGCTCTCGTAGTCGAGGTCGATGCCGACCACGGCGGTGGCCCCCCGGCCCGCGGCCTCGTCGCACATCTCCTGCAGGGCGATGTCGCGCGCCTGGCGAAGCGCCTTCTCGTAGCCGCCGGCCCGACCGCCGATGATGTTGGTGATGCCGGCGAAGAAGTCGCGGAAGATGTGCGCGCCGATGATCGCCTCGCCCGACACCACGCCGAGGGTCTCGGCCACTTCCCGGCCGGGAATCCCCGGCGTCGTCGACGTCAGCATGGTCTTATGGGTCCTCCGGCCTTGGTGCGTCGTGGGCGGGACCTTAGATTGACGGCCATGAGCACGCCAGCGGGCTCCCCCTCCGGCTTCGACCTCTCGCCGCCTTCCGCTGAGGAACGCAAGCGGCTGGAAGTCGATCTCACCGCCGCAGAGGCGGACGTCCTCCTCCACCCCGGTACGGAAGCTCCGTTCTGCGGCGGCCTGCTGAATAACAAGGAGGACGGCGTCTACTGCTGCCGGCTCTGCGGCCTGCCGTTGTTCCAGGCCCGCACCAAGTTCGAAAGCGGCACCGGCTGGCCCAGCTTCTGGGCGCCGTTCGACGAGGCCCACGTCGTCGGCGTGCGCGACACCAGCTACGGCATGATCCGTATCGAGACCCGCTGCGCCCGTTGCGATTCCCACCAGGGCCACGTGTTCCCGGACGGGCCGCCGCCCACGCGCCTGCGCTACTGCATCAACTCGGTCTCGCTCGAATTCGTCGCGGACGGCGCGCCGCTGCGCGACCCGCTTGGTCGCGGCGACAACGCCGCGTCGGCGAAGGCCTAGCCGGCCTCGAGCGCCTCGGCGGCGATCTCCAGCAACGCGAGCTTCGGCGACGGATCGCCGCCGCCCTCCAGCGTCCAGCTCGCCGACAGGGCGCAGTAGGTGATGGTCCACATCAGCTGGCGCGCGCGCTCCAGGCCCGCGGCCTCGCAGATCACCTCGAGCTGGCGGACCAGCCGGTCGGGGGCGGTCGCGGTCCTGGGATCGGGGTTGCACAGCATGTTGGCGAAGTCGTAGCCACGCTCGCCGATCAGGCCCTTGGGATCGATCGCCAGCCAACCGCGGGCGTCGTCGAACAGCACATTGCCGTGGTGCAGGTCGCCGTGCAGCACGGTCAGATCCTGCGGCGCCTCCAGGAGCTCCTCGGCGACGGCGGCGGCCAGGGCGTAGGGGCCGGCGTGACGGTTGGCCGCCACGGCCAACGAGCGGAACCACAGCGGCAGGGGCGCGAGGCCCTCCGGCGGCTCCTCGTCCCGCGGCTCGTGCAGCCTGGCGGCGACGTCGCAGAGGATGCGGGTGGCTTCGTCGTCCTGTCCGCTGCGCGCCATCCCGGCGAGCGAGCGGACGCCCACGGCCCGCTCCATGAGCAGCGCCTCGTCTGCCTTCTCCAGCACCTGCACGGCGCCCTCGCCGCCGTACCAGGCCAGCAGCTCGGCGCCGCGGCGCTCCTCCTCGGACACGGCGAGCTTCAGCATGGCCGGCGTCTCGCCGAGGCGCACCGGCAGCAGGGCGGCGGCGTGGGTCTCGAAGGGGGCGCCGTCGGGGACGAGGCCCCATTCGGCGAGCCAGGGGTCGAAGCGGGTCAAGCAGGCCTCCTGTCGGAACCCGCCCAAGAGCACACCCGCACGGAAGGTCCAAGCCGCCGAGACGCGGCCCTCCCTTCCTTGGGAGGGCCGCAAGTCCGGGGATCTACTTCCGGTCCTTGCCCCCGGTCCCGGTGGCGGCGCCCGAGGTCTGGCCGGCCTGGCCGGTGTTGGTGGCGTCGGTCAGCGAGGCCG
>JAQVDF010000139.1 GCA_028698405.1 Phenylobacterium sp.
GCAAGAGCCTGGAGCCGACCCCCGCCTCGCACGTCGCGGCGCCGGTCGAAGCCCAGCCGTTGCCCGCGGAGGAGGCGGCCGACCTTGCCCTGCCGCATGGCTGACCTGCCCAGCGTGCTCCTCAGCGAGGCGGAGGTGGCCGCCCGCGTCGAGGCCCTCGCCCGAGAGATCGCCCCGCGCACCGACGACGAAACCGTCGCCGTCTGCCTGCTGACCGGCGGCCTGTGGTTCGCCGCCGACCTGACCCGCGCCCTGGCCAGGATCGGCCGCCATCTGCGCTTCGACGCCCTGTGGCTGGCCTCCTACGGCGACGCGCGCGCCAGCCTCGGCCGCTGCGAGGTGCGCGCCGACCTGCAGCGGCCGCTGATGGGGCGTCACGCGCTGGTGATCGACGACGTGTTCGACACCGGCCTGTCGCTCAGCGAGGCCGCCCGCCTGGTCCGCGACGCCGGCGCCGCCGAGGTGCTCACCGCCGTCTTCGCCCGCAAGCCCTGGCCGACGCAGCGCCCCATCGAGCCCGACTTCGTCGCCTGGGAAGCCCCCGCCCGCTTCCTCGTCGGCTACGGCATGGACCGCGCCGGCGAGCTCCGCGGCCTGCCGTACGTCGGGACGATGGACTAGGGCGCGGCAACGCCCCCCTGAGGCCGCGGCGGTGGAAGGTGACAGGTAGCGCTGCGCGCAACCAGTCACCGGCGCGTCCCGGTGACTGGTTGGCCGAAGGCCTACCACCGCCGCGCCGTCAGACCTCGCGGCTCTGGCGGACCAGCATGACGGCGGTGAGCATGCCCACGAGAGCGCCGACGACGCCCGGCGGCGCCGGCTCCACCCCGAAGACGCGGGCGGCGATGGCCGCCGTGGCGCCTAGGAACAGGCCGAGCGCTAGACAGAGAAGAACTGTTCTGACGATTTCGAAGACGTGCATGGTCCCACCCCATAGGGCGGAGGTCGGCCTGCTCCGAGGCCTTGTTGCTCCGCCGCCCCTCTTCGTTAACTCGCCGTCAACTGTACAACTTGGGAATGGGTCAGAGCCAGTCCGGAGACGACTCCCGCGACAGCATGTCCTCGTACGAGGGCCGGGCGCGCACCACGGCCCAGCGGTCGCCGTTCACCAGCACCTCCGGTGTCAGCGGCCGGCTATTGTATTCGCTGGACATCGTCGCCCCGTAGGCGCCGGCGGTCATGAAGGCCACCAGGTCGCCGGCCTCCAGTGGCGGCAGCCGCCGGTCGCGCGCGAAGGTGTCGCCGGTCTCGCAGATCGGCCCGACGACGTCGTAAGCCAGCGCCTCGCCCTCGCGCGGCCTCACCGGGCGGATGTCGTGGAAGGCGTCGTACATGGCGGGCCGCAGCAGGTCGTTCATGGCTGCGTCCAGCACCACGAAGCGCCGGCCGTCCGGCCGGGCGATGACGTAGAGCACCTTGGCCACCAGCACGCCGGCGTTGGCGGCGATCATCCGGCCGGGCTCGAAGGCGAGCTGCACGCCGAGGTCGCCCACGACGGCGGCGATGCGCGCGGCGTACTCGGCGGGCGAGGGCGGTTCGGGCTGGTTGAAGTAGGGCACGCCGAGGCCGCCGCCGAGGTCGAGCCGCTCGACCGAAAGGCCCTCGGCCCGCAGGCCCTCGACCAGGCCGCGCATCTTGCGGGCCGCCTCCTCCATCGAGGCGAGGTCGGAGATCTGGCTGCCGATGTGGCAGGCCAGGCCCACCGGGTTGAGGCCGGCGCTGTTGGCGGCGCGTGCGTAGAGTCGGCCGACGTCCTGCAGGGCGACGCCGAACTTGGAATCCGCCTTGCCGGTGGAGATCTTGTCGTGGGCGCCTGCCTTGACGTCGGGGTTCACCCGCAGGGCGACGTCGGCGCGCACGCCCTTGTCGCGGGCGACCTTCTCGACCAGCTCGAGTTCGGGCTCGGACTCGATGTTGATCTCCAGCACGCCCGCGTCGAGCGCGAAGGCGATCTCGGCGGCGGTCTTGCCGACCCCGGAGAACAGGATGCGGTCGGCCGGAATCTGCGCCGCGAGCGCGCGCCGGATCTCGCCCTCGGAGACGGTATCGGCCCCCGCGCCCAGCCGCCCGAGCGTGCGCAGCACGGCGACGTTGGAATTGGCCTTCACCGCATAGGCGATCAGCGGATCGCCGAGGCCGGCGCCGACCAGGGCCTCGCGCAGCACCTGGTAGTGCCGCTCCAGGGTGGCGGTGGAGTAGACGTAGACGGGCGTGCCCACGTCCTCGGCGATGCGGCGCAGCGAGACGCCCTCGCAGGCGAGCTCGCCCCCCGTCAGCTCGAAGTGATTCATCGGCGCGGGTTGTTGTACGGGTCGGGAAGAACGCCCTGCGGCGGGGCCCGGCCGGGATCCTGCGGACCGCCCTCGATCGGCAGGGTGCGCGGCGGGGCCGGGTCGGACGTGCGGTCGCGCGGATCGACGGTGTCGACCGGGCGCGACGGATCGCGGGCACGTTCGGCCTCGTCGGCGTCGGCGGTGGTGGCGCGGCCGGCGCCGAACAGCGGGCCGGGGCGCTGAAGCTCGCCCGTCTTGCCGCAGCCGGCCAGGGCTGTGGCGGCGATCAGGCCGACGATCGCGAGGCGAGGGGTCATTTCAGCATCTCCTTCCAGCGCGCCACCTGGGCGCGCACTTGGTCCGGCGCGGTTCCGCCATAGCTCTTGCGGCTGGCCGCAGAGGCGGCCGGGGTCAGCACCTCGTAAACGTCGGCCGTGATGGCCGGGTCGAGCGCCTGCAGCTCGGCGAGCGGCAGCTCGGCCAGGTCCACGCCCAGGGCCTCGGCCCGCTTCACCGCGGCCCCGGTCAGATGGTGGGCCTGGCGGAACGGCAGGTCCAGCCTGCGCACCAGCCAGTCGGCGAGATCGGTGGCGGTCGAGAACCCGGCGCCGGCCGCCGCGGCCATCCGCTCGGGCACGGGTTCGAGGTCGGCGATCATGCCGGTCATCGCCGCCAGCGAAATCTCCAGGGAGTCGAAGGCCTCGAAGGTGGGGACCTTGTCCTCCTGCATGTCCTTCGAATAGGCGAGCGGCAGGCCCTTCATCACCATCGTCAGCTGGGTGAAGGCGGCCAGCGCCCGGCCGGCCTTGCCGCGCACCAGTTCGGCCGCGTCCGGGTTCTTCTTCTGCGGCATGATCGACGAGCCGGTGGTGAAGGAGTCCGACAGCCTGATGAAGCCGAACTGCGGCGTCATCCAGACGACGATCTCCTCGGCCAGCCGCGACAGGTGGGTGGCGCAGATCGCCCCCGCCGCCAGCGCTTCCAGCGCGAAGTCGCGGTCGGACACCGCGTCCAGCGAGTTGGCCATCGGGGCGTCGAATCCCAACGCCTGCGCCGTCGCGTGCCGGTCGATGGGGAAGGGCGAGCCGGCCAGGGCGGCCGCGCCAAGCGGGCTCTCGTTCATCCGCCGGCGAGCGTCGGCGAAGCGAGAGGCGTCGCGCCCGAACATCTCCACATAGGCCATCAGGTGGTGGCCGAAGGTGACCGGCTGGGCGGGCTGCAGGTGGGTGAAGCCGGGCATCAGCGTCTCGGCGTTGGCCTCGGCCTTGGCCAGCAGCGCCCGCTGCAGGCCGCGCAGCTGTTCCAGCGTGCGGTCGAAGGCCTCGCGCACCCACAGGCGGAAGTCGAGGGCGACCTGGTCGTTGCGGCTGCGGGCGGTGTGCAGCCGCCCCGCCACCGGTCCGATCAGCTCGGCGAGCCGGGCCTCCACGTTCATGTGGATGTCCTCGAACTCGTCGCGGAACGGGAAGGCGCCCTCGGCCATCTCGCGGCCGACCGCCTCCAGGCCCTTCTGGATGGCGGCCTCGTCCTCGCTTGAAATAACCCCCTGCTTGCGCAACATCGCCGCGTGCGCCCGGGAGCCGGCCAGATCCTGCTCGGCCAGCCGCCGGTCGAAGCCAATGGAGACGTTGATGGCCTGCATCAGCGCATCGGGCCGGGCGGAGAAGCGCCCACCCCACATGGCCTGACCGGTCGGCGGTTTGGCTGAATCGTTCGAGGAAGAGTCCGACATATGAGCGATCATCCGGCGGCGAAGCCCAGCGGCGGTATCCTGAAGTGGGCGCTCTGGGGCGTCGCCGTCCTCGGCGTCGCGGCGGTTCTCTACATCATGGGAAGCGCTCTCATCAAACCCGATGGCGGCGGCTCGCTGAAGCGGCTGGCGAAGGGCGAGATGGCCAAGCTGGAGACGCCGCTGCCGCCGAGCCGCGCCCCAGACCACGTGTTCTACGACGCCGGCGGCCAGCCGGTGCGGCTCGCCGACTTCAAGGGCCAGGTGGTGGTGATGAACATCTGGGCGACGTGGTGCGGGCCCTGCGTGCTGGAGATGCCCACCCTGGCCGCGCTGCAGAAGAGCTACGCTGGCCGGCCCGTGAAGGTGGTGGCGATCAGCGTCGACCGCGATCAGGACCTGGACAAGGCCAGGGCCTTCATCGGCCAGCACGCGCCGCTCGACTTCTACATCGACCGCGAGCGGAAAATTTCCTTCGTGCTGAGCCCGCCTGCCGCCGGCATGCCGACGACGGTGATCTACGGGCGGGACGGCGTCGAGCGAGCCCGCCTGGCCGGCGAGGCCGACTGGACCAGCCCCGAGGCGCGGGCGGTCATCGACAGTGTATTGGCCGGCGGCTGATGCAGCGCGCGGGCGCAACTTGAGCGCGTAGTGAACACCGATCTCCCACCCCAGGGCGGCGTCTTTACCGTAAAAACAGGCGCTTAGCGGCTCGCGTCAGGCGCGAGCCAAGGAATATTTCACACTTGTCGCGATCAATGGACGCCTATCGGGGGGACGATGGGCAGAGATGGCGGACTTCGCGGCCGGATCGGAAAGTGCTGACTGGGAGGCGGAGGCCTGGTTCTTCGAACACGCCGCCGACGCGTTCGTGGCGGTCGAGGGCGGCCTCGTCCGCCGCGCCAACCCGGCCTGGGTGACGCTCACCGGCTGGACCGCCGAGGAAACCGTCGGCCGTCTGTTCACCGACTTCCTGGCGCCGGAGGCGCTCCACGCCGAGGCGCGGCTAGGTGCGGAGGCCGGGGTTTCCTACGGTCAGGAGCTGCAGCTCGTCGGCAAGACCGGGCGGCTGTGGGTCCGGGCCAAGTCGACCCGCTCGGCGGATGGGCGCGCGCTGGTGGCCATGCACGACATCACCCTGGAGCGCCGGCGGGAGGCGGCCGCCACGCAGTCCCGCCGCGTGGTCAAGCTGCTCGGCGATGCGGCGGGGATCACGGTCTACCGCTACGACGCCGTCGCCGACCTGGCCGAGGCCGACGCCCTGCTTCCCGACCCCAGCGGTCGGCCGGGCGAGGCGCTCACGCGCGAGGTCTGGCGCGCGAGAATCCATCCGGACGACGTCGAGGTCGTGGATGCGGCCTGGGAGCGGACCCGCCGGTCCGGACGGCTTACGTCCGTCGAATACCGCAGCCGCACTGACGCGGGCTGGCGTCGCCTGCGGGTGAGCTGGCAGGGCCTGGCCAAGCGCCACACCGGGGACTGGGACGTGCTGGCCATTTCCCAGGACGTCACCGAACTGGCCGATGCACGCGACGCCGCTCTGGCGGCTGCGGCGGCCAAGTCGCAATTCCTGGCCAACATGAGCCACGAGATCCGCACGCCGATGAACGGCCTGCTGGGAGTGCTGCACGTCCTCCGCGGCAAGGGGCTGGCGCCGGCGGACAGCGCGATGGTCGAGGAGGCGCTGGCCTGCGGCGCGACGCTGTCGCAGCTGCTCGACGACATCATCGACTTCTCGAAGGTCGAGGCCGGCCAGGTGGAGTTCTCGCCCGAGCCGGTGGACCTGAGCGCGATGCTGGACGCGGCCGCCGGCATGGTGCGTTCGGCGGCGGAGAGCCGCGGACTGCGGCTCGCCTGCGAGGCGCCCGAAAGCGCCGGCTGGGCGAGATC
>JAQVDF010000140.1 GCA_028698405.1 Phenylobacterium sp.
CCTGGTCCTCGAGGCGGCCCAGCATCGGGACCATCCGCTGGCTGGAGATCATCACGGTAGGGGCGTCCTGGCTCATGGGCTTCTCCGGGGGCGGCGTCTCCTATTAGCTGAGCACGGGGGAGCGTCAGATGCAGCCCATTCCGAACGCCGGAGGCCCGTCGCCGCCGCTCGAGCGCCAACCGGACTTCGTGAAGCTGTGGTCCGCCCAGGCCATCGCCGAGTTCGGGGCGCGGATCACGCGCGAGGGACTTCCGATCACCGCCGTGCTGGCGCTTTCGGCCGGGCCGGAGGCGCTGGGCCTGCTAGCGGCGGCCAGCAGCGCCGCGGCGCTGCTGGTGGGGCTGACGCTGGGGGGTCTCGTGGACGTTCGTCGCCGTCGCCGGCCTGGCGCTCGCCCCGCTGATCGGCCTCTTCAGCCCCCTGCGGCGAGTGCGGGAGATCGGCTGAAGTCGGCCGCTACATCGACGGCCGCGCCTCACCGCCCGGCTGATCGCGCATGGAGCGGTTCGCGTGGCTGCCCTCGGCGAACTCCTCCAGCATCTTGGCGCAGAAGGCGGGCAGGTCGTCCGGCTTGCGCGAGGTGACGAGGCCGCGGTCGGTGACCACCTCGCTGTCCTCCCACTTCGCCCCGGCGTTGGTCAGATCGGTCTTCAGCGACGGCCAGGAGGTCACCCGCCGGCCCTGCGCGCCGCCGGCGTCGATCAGTGTCCAGGGGCCGTGGCAGATGGCGGCGATCGGCTTGCCCGTCTCGACGAAGCTGCGGATGAAGGCGATGGCCTCGGGCTCAAGCTTCAACTGGTCGGGGTTGATCACCCCGCCGGGCAGCACCAACGCGTCGAAGGCCTCCGGGTCGGCCTCGGAGAGCTGCCGGTCCACAGGGATCATGTCGCCCTTGTCGTGGTGGTTGTAGCCCTGGATCTGGCCGGCCTTGGGCGAGATCACCTCGACCATCGCGCCGGCCTCCTTCAGCGCCTCGACGGGCCGGGTCAGCTCCACCTGCTCGAAACCGTCGGTCGCCAGCACCGCCACGCGGCGGCCCTCCAGCCGTTCGTTCGCCATCTCGAGTCTCCTGTCGTTGTCGGGGTTCGACAGGCAACCCGGGGCGGTGGGGCGCGGTTCCGGCGGTTTCGAGGGAGGTGACAGGTTGGCCGGGAGGCCTACCTGTCACCCCTCTCCTATCGGCTGAACTTCTGGAACTTGATCCGGTGCGGGATCAGGCTGTCGGCCCCGAGGCGGCGCTTCT
This sequence comes from Phenylobacterium sp., assembly GCA_028698405.1. Classification (GTDB taxonomy): domain Bacteria; phylum Pseudomonadota; class Alphaproteobacteria; order Caulobacterales; family Caulobacteraceae; genus Phenylobacterium. The sequence continues at coordinate 1,244 of JAQVDF010000140.1, forward strand.
TGTCCTCCTCGTAGGCTTCGAAGTTGCCCTCGAACCATTCGACGTGGCTGTCGCCCTCGAAGGCCAGGATGTGGGTCGCCAGACGATCCAGGAACCAGCGGTCGTGGCTGATCACCACCGCGCAGCCGGGGAAGTCCTCCAGCGCGCTCTCCAGCGCCTGCAGGGTCTCCACGTCTAGGTCGTTGGTCGGCTCGTCGAGCAGGATGACGTTGCCGCCGCTGGCCAGCGTCTTGGCCAGGTGCACGCGGTTGCGCTCGCCGCCCGAGAGCAGGCCGACCTTCTTCTGCTGGTCGGAGCCCTTGAAGTTGAAAGACCCGACATAGGCCCGCGAAGGGATCTCGCGGCCGCCCACCTTCATGATGTCGAGGCCGCCCGAAACCTCTTCCCAGACGGTCTTGTTGGGGTCGAGCGCGTCGCGCGACTGGTCGACGTAGGACAGCTGCACGGTCTCGCCGAGGCGGATCAAGCCCTTGTCCGGGGTCTCCTGGCCGGTGATGATTTTGAACAGGGTCGACTTGCCGGCCCCGTTCGGCCCGATCACGCCGACGATGCCGCCGGGCGGCAGCTTGAAGCTGAGATCCTTGAACAGCAGCTTGTCGCCGTAGGCCTTCTCGAGGTTCTCGGCCTCGATGACCACATTGCCGAGCCGCGGCCCCGGCGGGATCTGGATCTGGGCGAAGGTCTGCTTCTGGCGCTCGGCCTGGTTGACCAGTTCCTCGAAGGCCGCCAGGCGCGCCTTGGACTTCGAGCGCCGCGCCGAGGGCGAGGAACGCACCCACTCCAGTTCGCGGTCGATGGTGCGCTTGCGGCTCTCGGCCTCGCGCTCCTCGATGGCCACCCGCTTGGCCTTCTGCTCCAGCCAGGACGAGTAGTTGCCCTCGTAGGGGATGCCCTTGCCGCGGTCGAGCTCCAGCGTCCACTTGGTGACCTGGTCGAGGAAGTAGCGGTCGTGGGTCACCAGGATGACGCAGCCCGGGAAGTTCTCCAGGTGGTGCTGCAGCCAGGCGACGGACTCGGCGTCCAGGTGGTTGGTCGGCTCGTCCAGCAGCAGCATGTCCGGCTTGGACAGCAGCAGGCGCGCCAGCGCCACGCGGCGACGCTCGCCGCCCGACAGCTTGTCCACCGGCCAGTCGTTCGGCGGGCAGCGGAGCGCGTCCATGGCCATCTCGATGCGGGAGTCGATGTCCCACAGGTCGCCCGCGTCGAGCTGCTCCTGGAGCTTGGTCATCTCCTCCATCAGCTCGTCCGAGTAGTCCTCGCCGAGCTTGTTGGCGACCTCGTTGTACTTGTCGAAAATCTTCTTCTCTTCGCACCAGGCGATGACGTTGCCCCACACGTCGAGTGCAGGATCGAGCTGCGGCTCCTGCTCGAGGTAACCCATCTTGGTCCCCTCGGCGGCGCGCGCTTCGCCAGAGAAGTCCTGATCGAGGCCGGCCATAATTTTCAGCAGCGTCGACTTGCCGGAGCCGTTGACGCCGACGACGCCGATCTTCGCGTCCGGGTAGAACGAGAGCCAGATGTTCTCGAAGACCTTCTTGCCGCCGGGATAGACCTTGGTCAGGCCCTGCATCTGGAAAATGTATTGTTGCGCCATTGCGCTCCGCACTCTCGCAAAATTGGGGAAGTCGCGAGGGAGATAGCCCCCGCCCGCCGCTGGCGCAACGTCGGGCGGGGAAAGCGGCCGGTCAGCGGGGACCGGCGCCGCCGGCCAGGACGTAGCCCGCTTCGCCGGCCAGCCGGTTGCAGGCGGCGACCTGGCGCGGGGTGAGCCGCCGCCCTGAGCGCTCGAAGGTCTGCAGCGGACCGATCGCCGCCGCCACACGGCGGCAATCCTTCATCATCGAGTCCAGCCGCTTGGGCCCCGTGCCGACGCACCGGTCGCCGACGCAGGTCCAGGAGACGTCGCCGATCGCCGCCTCCAGGCTGACGGCGGTCGTCTGGGCGCGCGCCGCCTCGCGGCGCGACGTCTCTCGCGCCTCCGCCGAATACGGCTGGGCGGTGAGGATCGCCATCGCGGCCACCCCGAGAACTCCGAGCCTTTGCATGTTTCGTGTCCTTCGAATAAAAAAGGGCACGACCGGTCGCTAAATGAGAAAAGAGCACGATCGGTCACCTTGGTCAAGGAGGCGCTTCACGTGCGCAAGGGAGAGGCCACCCGCGCGAGGATCCTGCAGGAGGCGGCCCGTCAGGCGGCCGTGCGCGGCCTGTCCGTGGTCAGCCTCAACGACGTCGCCGAGGCGGTGGGCCTGTCCAAGAGCGGCCTGTTCAAGCACTTCGAGTCCAAGGAGGCGATGCAGCTGGCCGTGCTGGAGACCACGCTCGAGCGCTTCACCGCCTTCGTCTGGGCGCCGGCCGCGGAACTGCCGCCGGGACGAGCGCGGCTGGAGACCATCTTCGAGCGCTGGCTGACCTGGAGCGAGGTGGAGAACGCCGAAGGCGGCTGCCTGCTGATGTCCGCCGGCGCCGAGCTCGACGATCAGCCGGGCCCCTTGCGCGACCTGTTGCAGGCCCAGCAGCGGCGCTGGCTGCGCACTCTGCAGCGCGAGTTCACGGCGCTGACCGACCCGCCCCTGTCCGACCGCCAGGCCCGGCTGGCCGCCTTCCAGATGAAGAGCTTCGTGTTCGGCCACAACGACAACCGCCGCCTGCTGGAGGACGCCGACGCCCGGGCCCTGGCCGAGGCGGCCTTCCACGACCTTCTCGACCGCACCGCCCGCGGCGACTGAACTCAGAAGAACCGAGCCCGAATCAATGGCTTGGCTTGTTCCGGCCGGGAACCCCGCCCCGTCCTCCGCGTAGTCCTTGGCGAGAGGCGACCCGTCCCGGGCCGACCCCGACAGAGGTGATGCGATGCACAGGGACGAGATGAAGGGCGCCGCCAAGGACGCCAAGGGCTCGATGAAGAAGGCCGTCGGCAAGGCGACCGACGACGAGCGCCTGGTCGCCGAGGGCGGCATGGACAAGGCCGAAGGCAAGATTCAGAAGGGCGTCGGCGGCGTCAAGGAAGGCCTGCGGGACGCCCTGAAGCACTAGCCGTCCGCACAGACGCGAGAGGCCGCGCCCCTCGGGGACGCGGCCTTTTTCGCGCCAGGACTCGTATCGGATCGGACACTATCCCTGCCGCTCACCCTGCGTTCAGCTCGGCCGCGTAAGGCTGAGCTCAGACAAGGGGAGGATGTGTTCATGAGCGGTCGTGTCGGAAAGACGCTGGCCCTGGTTTCGGCCCTGGCGCTCGCAGGCGCGCCGGCCGCCCCCGCGACGGGCCGCACCCTCGGCGACGGTCAGGTCTCGCCCGAGCGGTGCCGCGAGCTCGGCTTCGAGATCGACGTGCCGGGCGCCCGGCCCCGCACCGCCTACCCGCTCGCACGGAGCGCCGGTCTGCCGCCGCCCCCGCCGCCAGCCGCCTCGCCCCAATCCACGCCTCCGCCGTTCGGGCTGCCGCCCGTCGAGAAGCGCCTCGAAGAGGTGGTGGTCAGCACCTCGGCGTTCGCACCCGGCTCGGCGCCGAGCAAACCCATGTTCCCCGGCCCACCGCCGGGGACGATCGAGACCGAGCGCTACCCCAACGCCGTCGCCAACCCGGTCAAGCGGGTCGCCGAAGAGCCGGTCTCGACCTTCTCCATCGATGTGGACACCGCCGCCTACGCCAACATCCGCCGTTACCTGCAGGATGGTCGCCTGCCGCCGCGCGACGCGGTGCGGGTCGAGGAGCTGGTGAACTATTTCGACTACCGCTATCCGCGCCCCGCCAGCCGCGAGGAGCCGTTTGCGACCTATGTGGCCGTGGCCCCCTCCCCCTGGTCGCGCGATCGCCAGCTACTGCACATCGGCCTGCAGGGCTTCGAGCTGGCCGGCGCCGAACGGCCGCCGCTGAACCTGGTGTTCCTGGTCGACACTTCCGGCTCGATGTGGAGCGAGGACCGCCTGCCGCTGGCCAATAAGGCGCTGAACCTGCTGATCGACGAGCTGCGACCGCAGGACCGGGTGGCCATCGTCGCCTACGCCGGCTCGGCCGGGGCGGTGCTCGGGCCCACCGGCGGGCGCGAGAAGCTGAAGATGCGCTGCGCGCTCGAGGCGCTGCGCGCCGGCGGCTCCACGGCCGGGGGCCAGGGGCTGGCGCTGGCCTACGCCCTCGCCCGCGAGCGGTTCGACGAAAAGGCCGTCAATCGTGTGATTCTGATGACCGACGGCGATTTCAACGTCGGCGTCGCCGATCCGGCCAAGCTGAAGGACTTCGTCGCCGAACAGCGCAAGAGCGGGGTCTACCTGTCCGTCTACGGCTTCGGCCGCGGCAACTACCAGGACCTGATGATGCAGACCTTGGCGCAAAACGGGAACGGCACGGCGGCCTACGTCGACAGCCTGATGGAGGCGCGCAAGCTGTTGCGCACCGACGTCTCGCGCGGCCTGTTCCCCATCGCCGACGACGTGAAGATCCAGGTGGAGTTCAACCCCGCCCAGGTCTCCGAATACCGGCTGATCGGCTACGAGACCCGGCTCCTGAACCGCGAGGACTTCAACAACGACCGGGTGGACGCCGGCTAGGTCGGCTCCGGCGCGTCGGTGACCGCCCTCTACGAGCTCACGCCCGTCGCCTCGGCCCCCTCCTCGGACCCGCTGCGCGAC
>JAQVDF010000141.1 GCA_028698405.1 Phenylobacterium sp.
CGATCTCGCTCATCGTCCGCACCGAACAGGGCGCGACGATCATCCCCAAGGTCGGGAACGAGCCGGAGGCGATGGAGGCGCCGATGTCGCCCAACCTGTGGGTCACGGCGGCCTTGGCCTGCACCTCGCCGACCGACAGGCCGGTCTCGGCGGCGAGGGTCTGGGCTGCGGCGCGGCTCATCACCAGATGGCTCTCCACGCCCAGCTCGCGGCAGGCGTCCAGCACGCGCACGCCCAGCCGGGCGCCGCTGGCGCCGGAGACGCCGACCACCAGCCGAGGCGCTTGGGATTCGGTCATTCCGCGGGGCTCCCGGCCCGGATTCGCGGCGCCTGCGAAGCGTGGCCGCATGCAAACATATGTGATCTGACACTTGGTCGCAGCGGGTGTTCACTCCATCTGAATGTCACGCGCGTTCACCTTCCCACTCAGCAGCAAGAGGAGGCGCACCCTATGGCCGTTGACGCCCGCATCCGTGAGCTCGGATCCCGTCACCAATCTCTGGAACGGATGATCCAGGACGAGATGAGAAGGCCGGCCGCCGACGAGATCAAGCTGAAGGAGTGGAAGCGACAGAAGCTTCGCCTGAAGGAAGAGATGGAAACCCTGAGACTCCAGGCGCAACATTGAAGATGACAAAAGGCCCGCATCGCTGCGGGCCTTTTTCATTCCGGTTGGGGCCGCGCCGATAGAGCCGGGCGCGCCGATCAGTCCTCGGCATACTCCTCGTCGTAGTCCGCCGGGGGCTCGTCGAGCTGGCCGGTCTCGGAGGCGGGCGCAAGGGTCGGGCCCTCGGGCTCGACGATGCCGCGCTTGGCGTCTTCCTTGGCCTTCTTCTCGGCCGCCTTCTTCACCACCGCGTCCAGCTCCAGCTGGGTGGCGAGGCCGAGGCTGACCGGGTCGACCGGCTTGATGTTGGCCGCGTTCCAGTGGGTGCGGTTGCGCACCTGGTCGATGGTGGCCTTGGTGGTGCCGAGCAGGCGGGCGATCTGGCTGTCCGGCACTTCGGGGTGGTTGCGCAGGAACCAGGCGATGGCGTCCGGCCGGTCCTGGCGGCGCGACACCGGGGTGTAGCGCGGCGCCTTCTTCACCGGCTTGAGCAGCTCGGCGTGCCGGCTCTTCTGCGGCTTCATCCGGTAGTTCGGATCGTTCTGGGCCCGGTCCAGCTCCTCGCGGGAGAGCTGACCGTTGGCGATCGGGTCGGCGCCGCGGATGTCGCGCGCCACTTCCCCGTCGGCGATCCCCTTCACTTCCAGCGGGTGCAGGCCGCAGAAGTCGGCCACCTGCTCGAAGGTCAGCGAGGTGTTGTCCACCAGCCAGACGGCGGTGGCCTTGGGCATCAGGATATCGGCCATTTCGGCGCTCCGGAAACGAAGGCGCCCGGCCTTTCGGCCGGGCGGTGTGGTGATCCGTCATATAGGCCCGTTCCGCGCGCAAGAAAACGACAATCCTCGCGCAGGTTCCGTCGGGAACCAGACGGCAAGGCGGAGGTTCAACCGAGCAAGCCCGCAGCACATCCCACAGGAGGAGCCCATGCCGCGCCAGGAATTCTGGAATCGCCACCGAGGGCGCGAGCGCAGTTGGGACGTGCGCGACCTGCGCGAGGATTATGGACAGGCCGATTACAGCCGCGACTACGGCTTCGACCGCCGTCGCCGCGTGGGATACCGGACCGAGGCCAGAGGCGCCGGGCGCGAGGACTTCGGCCAGGCCGACTTCAGCCGCGACTACGACTACGACCCGAAGAGCCGCACGGCCGTGCGGCGCGGCGAGATGGACGAGCGGAGCTGGCGCAGCGAGGACGCCGCCGACCTGGACCGCGAGCGCCGTTACGAGCCGCGGCGGGAGCGCCGGCTGGACGATCCGCGCACCTGGTTCGGCGGCGGGCGCGACCGCTACGAGGCCCGACACGACCGCGACCGGCGCGGCCGCTACGACCCGGACGAGGAGATCTGGCGCGAGGTATGCGACCGGCTGGCCGACGACCGCCGGCTCGACGCCCGCGACATCGTCGTCGATGTGCGCGACGGCGAGGTCACCTTGCGTGGCGTGGTCGACGATCGCGACCAGAAGCGCCGCGCCGAGGATCTGGCCGACATCGAGGGCGTCGTCGACGTCCACAACCAACTGACCATCCGCACCCGCGGCTCATCCGAACGCGGCTCGGCCTGGCGGCGGGGATTCGGGCTCTAGCGAGACGTGACGGGTAGCGCTGCGCGCACCAGGCACCGGGCTTCGGCGACTGATTGGCCGCAGGCCTACCTGTCACCCCGCGCCTCGCGTCCGCACGATCGGGTGCGGCTCGGCGTTGGCGCCGATCAGCATCGCCTTCAGCGCCAGCGCGTCGGCCGGGGCGGCGCATTTGATGTCGTTGTCGAAGTAGGCGTAGACGTCGAGGCCCTTCGCCCGCCAGGCCTCGATACCGCGGGCCCGATCCGCCAGCGCCGCGTCCGGATAGCTGCCGTGGTAGCGGCCGCCGGGCCCGTGTCCGCGTAGGTAGGCGAAGTCGGCGGTGACCTCCCAGGGCGCCGGGGCGTGGTGGTGGTCCGAGATGGTCAGCGCGGCGTTGTAATCCGCCAGGATCTGAAGGACCTGCGGCGCGTACCAGCTCGGGTGGCGGAACTCGACGGTGTGGCGCCGTCCCCTGGGCAGGAGCTTCAGGAAGCTCGCCAGCCGGTCGTCGTCACGGTGCAGGCCAGGCGGCAGCTGGATCAGCGCCGGACCGTAGGCGTCCCCAAGCCCCGCCATCCGCCCGAACACCAGCTCGACGGACTCGGCGCAGTCCTTGAGCTTCTTGTTGTGGGTGATGAAGCGGCTGACCTTCCAGGCGAACACGAAGCCCGGGGGCGCACGCCTCGCCCAGCCGGCGACCACGGCCTCGGACGGCAGGCGATAGAAGCTGGCGTTGATCTCGGCGGTGTCGAACCAGGCCGCGTAGTATTCGAGCCGGACCGCGTCCTTCGTCCCGACCGGATAGAAGGCGCCGGTCCAGTCCCTGTAGCTCCAGCCCGAACAGCCGATGCGCAGCTCGCTCACGGGTGGGGAATGCCGCGGCAGGCGCGCGGTTGCCTGACCTTCTCTCCCGCGCCCGCGGGAGAGAAGGTCCGAGGCGTGTGAGCCTTTAGAGCTTCCGCTGGCCGACGATCTTCAGGCCGTAGCCGCCGGAGCCCGGCAGACGGGTGGAGCTGTTGGAAAGCAGCACCATGTCCCGCACCCCGAGGTCGAGCAGGATCTGCGCGCCGATGCCGTAGTCGCGCAGGATGGAGGCGCCGCGGTCGGCGTCGGTCTGACTCTGGCCGTAACGCTCCGACAGCCAGGCCGGATCGGAGTCGCGGATGAACACCGCAACCCCGGCGCCCTCGTACTCGGAAATGGCCCGCAGCGCCCGGGGGATGTAGTCCCGCCGCTCCTCGACGTGGCCCAGCATGTCGGCGGCGAAGTCGACGCGGTGCATCCGCACCAGGGTCGGCCGCTCGGCCTCGATCTTGCCCTTGGTCAGGACGATGTGCTCGGTGCGGTCCAGGATGTTGCGGTAGATCAGCATCCGGAACCGGCCGCCGTAGGCGGAGTCGAACGGGGTCTCGAGGACCCGCTCCACCTGCCGTTCGGTGCGGCGGCGGTAGGCGATCAGGTCGGCGATGGTGCCGATCTTCAGGCCGTGGAGCTGGGCGAAGGCCACGAGGTCCGGCAGCCGGGCCATGCTGCCGTCGTCCTTCATGATCTCGCAGATCACCCCCGCCGGGTTGAGACCGGCCATGCGGGAGATGTCCACCGCCGCTTCGGTGTGGCCGGCGCGGACCAGCACGCCGCCGTCCTTGGCCACCAGCGGGAAGACGTGGCCGGGCGTGACCACGTCGTCGGCGCCCTTGGTCGGGTCGATGGCCACCGCGATGGTGTGAGCCCGGTCGTGCGCCGAGATGCCCGTGGTGACCCCTTCGCGCGCCTCGATGGAGACGGTGAAGGCGGTGCCGTGACCGGACTGGTTGTCGGCGGCCATCGGCGGCAGGCGAAGCTGGCGCGCCCGCTCGCCGGTGATCGACAGGCAGATCAGGCCGCGCGCGTGCTTGGCCATGAAGTTGATCTGATCGGGGGTCGCGAACTGGGCGGGGATGATGACGTCGCCCTCGTTCTCGCGGTCCTCGGCGTCCACCAGGATGAAGGGCCGCCCGTTGCGGGCGTCCTCGACGATGTCTTCGATGGGGCTGATCGCCTGGTGGATGGCTTCGTCCACGGCGGCTGTTCCGCCGTCCGGGGGCGGCACGAGCTTGGGTCGGGTCATGTGGCGGCTCTCATCCTGGCGAACTCCATCACCTGGTCGGCGACCGTAGCCAACTGCCAGGCGTCCTTGGGCTCGCGGCAGCGGCCCTCGTCGTCGAAAAGGCTGGTCGTCGAATTCAGCGCAGCGCCGAACGGCGTCGGCCAGCCTCGAAGCGCATGTATGATCGACCGCAGCGCCATCAAAGTGGTCCCTGCCGCCTGCCAACCGTCGGCGGTGATGATGCACCCCACCGGACGCCCCTGGAAATAGGGCCGTGGGTCGCCCCTGAGCAGCTCCAGCGAGTCGAGCGCGTTCTTTATCAGGCCGGAGATGGAGCCGTGGTAGCCCGGGCTGGCGACGATCACGCCGTCGGCCTGTCGCACGGCGTCGGCCAGCTCGTTCTGCTCCGGCGTCGGCGGCGCCTCGCTGGGCGTATAGACCGGTAGCCGCGCCAGAAAGGCGCCGCCGAACAGCCGGGTCTGCGCCCCCTGGGCCTCGGCGGCGGCCAACGCCTGGACCAGCGCCTTCTCGGTGCCGGACTCCGGGCGGGTCGTGCCGCCGATCCCTACGATCAGGGGCCGGGTCACGCCTCGGCCTTTTCTTCGAACACCTTCTTCAGCTCGGTCTTGAGGATCTTGCCGTTGGCGTTCCTGGGCAGCGGCTCCGGCCAGAAGGCGACCGTCACCGGCACCTTGAAGGCGGCCAGCCGCTCGCGGACGAAGGCGCGCAGCTCGGCCACGTCGGCCGTGCCGCCCGGCTTCAGGTGGACCACCGCGGCGGGCTCCTCGCCCAGGGTGCGGTGCGGCACGCCGACGATGGCCGCGTCCATCACGTCCGGGTGCTCGTAGAGGGCGTTCTCGACCTCCACGCAGTAGATGTTCTCGCCGCCACGGATGAGCATGTCCTTGGCCCGGTCGACGATGTAGAGGAAGCCTTCCTCGTCCAGGCGGGCCAGGTCGCCGGTCTTCAGCCAGCCGTCCTTGAAGGTCTCGGCGGTGGCCTCCGGCTTGTTCCAGTAGCCCTTCACCACCTGCGGGCCCTTGACCCACAGCTCGCCGACCTCGCCGATCGGCAGCTCCTCGGCGCCGTCGGGGCTCACGATCTTCATCTCGCCGACCGGCGCGGCGGGACCGGCGCTGGAGGGCCGGTTCTCGTAGTCCTTGCCCATGTGGCTGGTGAAGGTGGCGGTGGTTTCGGTCATCCCCCAGCCGTTGCCGGGCGAGGAGCCGGGGAACACCTCGGCGATCTTGCGCACCAGCTCGGGCGCCGAGGGGGCGCCGCCGTAGGTCACCGCCTGGAGCGAGGACAGGTCGTACTTGGATCTCGCCGGATGCTCGATCAGCTGCCAGGCGATTGTCGGCACGCCGCCGGTGGCGTTGACCTTCTCCCGCTCGATCAGCTGCATCGCCTTCTCGGCTTCCCAGCGGTACATGAAGACCAGCTTGCCTCCGGAATTCATGTTCGGACACAGCGTCGCCGACAGGCCGGTGGCGTGGAACAGCGGCACCACCAGCAGCGTCACCCGCTGCGGCAGCTTGTGCGGGTCCG
>JAQVDF010000142.1 GCA_028698405.1 Phenylobacterium sp.
CAGCTACGCCTACACCCACTCCTTCCCGAGCGGGCACTCGACGCTCTCGGCGGCCACCTTCCTGACCACGGCGGCGATCCTGTCGAGCCTGCAGACGCGGCGCCGGGCCAAGGTGTTCATCTTCGCGATCGCAATCCTGGTGACCGCGGCGGTCGGCTTCTCGCGGGTCTACCTGGGCGTTCACTGGCCGACCGACGTGCTGGGCGGCTGGACGCTCGGCGCGGCCTGGGCGCTGCTCGCCCGCCTCGTGCTCGGCCTGTGGCGCGGCGGGGCGGCCGAGGCGGTCGGGGAAGCGGAGCCGGCCCGGGACGGCTGAGACCGCCGGACCGGCGCCCTAAGGATCAGGCCTGCGGCTTGATCTCGATCTTGCGGGTCTTGTCGCGGGCCGCGGGGTTCTTGGTCAGCATGACGGTCAGCACGCCGTCCTTGAAGCTCGCCTCGCACCGGTCGGGGTCGACCTCTGCCGGCAGGGGAATGGTGCGGTGGAAGCGGCCCCAGCTGCGCTCGGCCCAAAAGCGGTCGCCGTCCTCCTCGCGGCGCTCGTCGCTCTTTTCACCGCTGAGGGTGAGGGCGTTGTCCTTCAGCTCGATCTGGACGTCCTTGGGGTCCATCCCCGGCAGCTCGGCGCAGACCTTGTAGGCGTCGGGCGTCTCGCTGATGTCCAGGCTCGGCCAGGCGACGCCCATGAAGCCCATGGCAGGCCGCCCGAAGCTGCGCGGTTCGGCCGGAGCGAAGAAGTCGTCGAACATCCGGCCCATTTCCTGGCGGAACGAGGAGAACGGGTCGAGGTCCGGCCGGCCGAGCAGTCCGCCCGGGCGCCAGGGGCTGAGGTCGCGGTTCGCCATTGCATGTGCTCCCTTCCATTGCGGCCGCGGCCAAGCGTCGCCGCGGCCAGGTTCACACGCGCACAACAAACCTCGCCGCCCGCCGGTTTCCGGGCCGGCGCGGCCGCCGACGTCGCGCCGCGGCGTCAGTACCGGCTGCCGGGGGCGTCCTCGGCGGAGTGGCCGCGGGCGGGAATGAGGATCGAGCGCTTGAAGGTGCAGACGATCTCGTCGCGCTGGTTCTTGCCGATGGTGCGGATGGTGACGATCCCCTGGTTCGGCCGCGACTTGGAGGGCCGCACCTCCAGCACCTCGCTCTCGGCGTAGAGGGTGTCGCCGGCGAACACCGGGGCCGGGAACTTCACCTCGTCCATGCCGAGGTTGGCGATGGCCTTCTGCGAACAGTCGGAGACGCTCATCCCGATCATCAGCGCCAGGGTGTAGGGGCTGACCACCAGGTTCTTCTTGAACTCGCTATTCTTGGCGTACTCGGCGTCGAAGTGCAGCGGGTGGGTGTTCAGCGTCAGCAGTGTGAAGAGGTGGTTGTCGTACTCGGTCACCGTCTTTCCGGGCCGGTGCTCGTAGACGTCGCCGACCTTGAAGTCCTCGAGATAGCGCCCGAAACTCTCGCGGTACCGCTGCGGCCCGACCTCTTTCCACCCCTGAACCATCTTCGCCTCCTTCGCCGCGAACCTTGGTCGATCCTGTTGGCCTCAACGGCCGCTCTCGTCTAGAGCGCGTGGAGGTCGAGGAGCTGCAGGATGGCGGACGAGAGCTTTCCGGAAATCCGCGAGGCGGTGCGCCGCCTGTGCGCCCGTTTTCCCGGAGCCTACTGGCGCGAGCTGGACCGCGAGCGCACCTATCCCACCGAGTTCGTGAAGGCGCTGACCGAGGCCGGCTTCCTGTCGGTGCTGATCCCCGAGGCGTACGGCGGCTCGGGCCTGGGGCTGCGGGCGGCGGTCGCGGTGCTGGAGGAGATCCACCGCGCCGGCGCGAACGGCGCGGCGTGCCATGCCCAGATGTACACCATGGGCACGGTGCTCCGGCACGGCAGCGAGGCGCAGAAGGCGGCCTGCCTGCCGAAGATCGCCTCGGGCGAGCTGCGCCTGCAGGCCTTCGGCGTCACCGAGCCGGACGCCGGCACCGACACCACGCGGATCGCCACCTTCGCCCGGCGCGAGGGCGACAAGTACGTGGTCAACGGTCGTAAAATCTGGATCAGCCGGGCCGAGCACTCGGACCTGATGGTGCTGCTCTGCCGCACCAGCCCGAGGGACGAGGCGGCCAAGCCATCGGACGGGATGAGCGTGCTGCTGGTCGACCTGCGCGAGGCGGTGGGGCGGGGGCTGACCATCCGGCCGGTGCGGACCATGCTCAACCACGCCACCACAGAGATGGCCTTCGAGGACCTGGAGGTGCCGGCCGCCAACCTGATCGGCGAGGAGGGCAAGGGCTTCCGGTACATCCTCGACGGGATGAACGCCGAGCGGATCCTGATCGCCGCCGAGTGCCTGGGCGACGCCCGCTTCTTCATCGACCGGGCCAGCCGCTACGCGCGCGAGCGGGTCGTGTTCGGCCGTCCCATCGGGGAGAACCAGGGCGTGCAGTTCCCGCTGGCCAGAGCTTACGTCCAGGCGACCAGCGCCTCGCTGATGATCGATGCGGCCGCGTCGCTGTTCGAAGACGGCCAACCCTGCGGCGCCGAGGCCAACATGGCCAAGCTGGTCGCCTCCGAGGCCTCGTGGTTCGCCGCCGACATGTGCCTGCAGACGCACGGCGGCTTCGGCTTCGCCGAGGAGTACGACATCGAGCGCAAGTTCCGCGAGACGCGGCTCTATCAGGTGGCCCCGATCTCCACCAACCTGATCCTCAGCCACGTGGCGACCCACGTGCTGGGTCAGCCCAAGTCCTTCTAGCGCAGCAGGGTCGTCGGCAGGCCGAGGCGGCCGGCCACCTGCCGCCAGCCGCGGGCCCGCCGGGCGGCGGCGTCGGCCCGGGCCCGGAACTGCGGAGCGCAGGCCAGCATGCGCGCGCGGGTGGCCTCGTCGGCCGGGATCCGCGTGTCGGACCAGAACCGCTCGTTGAGCAGGGCGTGCGCCCGCAGCAACCGCACCCGCTCCAGCTGGCCGGCGTTGCGATCGATGCGCGCGGCCAGCTCCTCCACCCAGCGGGCCGAGCCCTTCAGCCGCTCGGCTGCGGCGCGGATTTCCAGCAGCCGCTCGGCGGGCAGGTCGGACGCCTTCAGCAGCGGGGAGAGGTCGACGGCCGGGGCGTCGATGGTCTCGGCCGCCTGGTCGAGCGCCATGCCGAGCAGCAGCTCCCAGGCGAGCGGCGAGCCCGCGTAGTCCGCCGACTGGCCCCGCAGAAGGTTGGGGGCGGCCTCGCGCCCGCGGCGGGCGACGAGGTCGAGCGCCTGCCACCGCGCCTCCTGGGCGAGGTCGTCCAACAGCTCGGGGACCAGGCGGGTGGCGCGTTGCACGGGCGCGTTCATGCCGCGGCTCCGGCGGATGGAGCATGCGGGTGCGAAGGGCACGGACGAAGCATTACGCACACGACTCGACGAATCAGCTCCACGGACGAGGCTGCAGCCAGTTCTGGTGCAGGAAAATGGCGAAGATCGACGCTGCCGGCTCCTGCCTGCGGCGTGCGCGGGCAGGGGCCGAGGCGCCTGTCGGAAGGCGGCCGCCGCAATCTGCATGTGGTCGGAAAGGCAGGCGAAACGCCATACCCCATAGCGGCGCCTCGGGAGCGGGAAGTCAAATCCGGCGGGGTCAGCGGAGATCACGATTGCAGGCGGGCGCGTCACGGCTCCAGCTGGTCCAGCCAGACGCGCACCAGATTCATCAGATCGACGACCTGCTCGGGCGGTCCGAGCACGACGATCTTCAGGTGCTCGCGCGGTTGCGCGCGTCCGGGAGAGAGCAGGCGCGCCGGCGCGGCGCCTGCTAGGTTCACCCCATGCGCACGTCACTGATCCCGCATCGCGACTGGCCGCTGCCCGCGGTGGAGGCGATCGCCGTGGAGGTCGGCCGGCCGAGTCGGGATGCGGTGACCTTCCGCTACGAGGTCACGGGGCGGATAGGCGAGCTGAAGCTGCCGCCGACGGCCGCGCCCGTCCGGACGGACGGGTTGTGGCGGACCACCTGCTTCGAGGCCTTCCTGCGGCCGGCCGGCGGGGCGGGCTACCTCGAGTTCAACTTTTCTCCCTCGGGCGAGTGGGCGGCCTACGCCTTCGACGCCTACCGGGAGGGAATGTCCCCGTTGGAGCCGCTGGCCCCGCCGGCCGTCGAGACGGTGGCGGGCGAGGGGCGGCTGACAGTGACGGCGAAGCTGACGGTGGCGGGCCTCGCCGAGGGCCCCTGGCGTCTGGGCCTGTCGGCGGTGGTCGAGGACGGGGCGGGGGCGAAGGGCTACTGGGCTGCGGCGCATCCGCCCGGCAAGGCGGATTTCCATCATCCCGATTGCTTCGCGCTCGATCTTCCCGAAGCTCGGGTCCCATGAGATTCGGCCTCGACCGCCTGCTCGCCGATCCGAAGCTGCGCGCCCCGCTCGCCGGGCGCAGGGTCGCCTACCTTGCTCACCCGGCCTCGGTGACGACTGGTCTGGAACACGGGCTCGACGCCCTGGCCACGGCCGGCGTCAACCTGACCGCCGCCTTCGGGCCGCAGCACGGGCTGCGCGGCGACAAGCAAGACAACATGGTGGAGAGCCCCGACTTCACCGACCCGGTCCACGGCATTCCGGTGTTCGGCCTCTACGGCGAGGTGCGCCGGCCGACCGAGGCGATGATGGGGCCCTGGGACGTTGTGCTGGTCGACCTGCAGGATCTCGGCTGCCGCATCTACACCTTCATCACCACGCTTCGGTACGTGCTCGAGGCCGCCGCCGTCCACGGCAAGTCGGTGTGGGTGCTGGACCGGCCGAACCCGGTCGGACGCCCGGTGGAGGGGCTGACCCTGCGCGAGGGCTGGGAGAGCTTCGTGGGCGCCGGGCCGATGCCGATGCGTCACGGCCTGACCCTGGGCGAGCTCGGCCGCTGGTTCATCGACCGGCTGAAGCTCGACGTCGACTACCGGGTCATCGAGATGGAGGGCTGGCGGCCAGACGAGGGGCCCGGCTGGGGCTGGCCGCTCGGCGAGCGGACCTGGGTCAACCCCAGCCCCAACGCGCCGAACCTGTGGATGGCCCGGGCCTACGCCGGCACGGTGATGCTGGAGGGCGCGACCCTCTCCGAGGGCCGCGGCACCACCCGGCCGCTGGAGCTGTTCGGCGCGCCGGACATCGACGCCAAGGCGGTGATCGCCGAGATGCGGGCGCTGGCCCCCGGGTGGCTGGCCGGCTGCAAGCTGCGCGACTGCTGGTTCGAGCCGACCTTCCACAAGCATGTCGGCAAGCTCTGCAACGGCGTGCAGATCCACACCGAGGACCCGGACTACGACCATCGGGCCTTCCGCCCCTGGCGCATCCAGGCGCTGGCCTTCAAGGCGATCCGGCGGCTCTACCCGGACTACGATCTCTGGCGCGATTTCCCCTACGAGTACGAGATCGGCAAGCTGCCCATCGACGTCATCAACGCCTCGCCCCTGCTGCGCGAGTGGGTCGACGATGCGGCCGCCGCCCCCGCCGACCTCGACGCCCTCACCCGGCCCGACGAAACGGCCTGGGAGGAGGAGCGGCGCCGGTACCTGATCTACTGAGGGAGCTCACCCCCGCTCCGCGGCCAGCCACTCGAGCAGGCCGGGGTTCTGTTCGTAGGGGTAGGTGTGGCTGAGGTCGGCGAGCTCGGTGAGGCTGACGTCGGCGCCGGCCATGGAAAGGGCCTGGAAGGCTTGGCGGGGGATCTCGATGGGGAACATCCAGTCGAGCGCCCCGTGGACGATGCGGATCGGCAGGTTGCGCAGCCGTTCGCGGTCGGCGAACTCGGCCAGCATCGGGTGGAAGGAGGCGGACACCGGCGCCAGGTGGGT
>JAQVDF010000143.1 GCA_028698405.1 Phenylobacterium sp.
CGCATATTGAACCTCCAGCGAACAAGTGACGGGGAGCGGCCCGGGCGCGGAGACTTACGAGCCCCACGACGGCCGGTCCTCATCCGAACGGTGGAGGCCGCCGGGAGGACGAGCCCCTATCGCTCTGAGCTTCCCGCCTGTCAGGCGACGTCTCCTGGAGCTCTCATCATGGCCCGCAAGTTGCCGCGCCTCGCGCTGTCGATCCTGCTTTCGGCGCTGTCAGGCGCCGCGTTCGCCCAGGAAGACACCCGTCGGGTGGTCAAGGCGGGGGCCGATGGTCGGTTCGAGATGCAGATCGACATGACCACCACCCTGCGGGGCCACGCGTCACGCGACGTGATGGCGTTTCGAGCGCGCGTGGACGAGGTGGTCGCTCACTTGCGGGCCATGCCAGCGGTCAACGCACCGCCCTATCCGACCTGCAGTCGCCTGGACAGCTGGCTGGAGCGGAATGACATCGAGCCGATGCTGAGCGCCACGCTGGGCGTTCATACGCCGGAGGTGACCCAGCCCGGGCGTTGTGGCGCAAAGTCCGAGATGGGCGTCGCCATCGCCCTCAACAGCATGACGGGGTTCCTGCCGCCCGCTCATGTGAGGCTCACTGAGCCCGGCCGCGACTGGTACGTCCTGCCGATAAAAAGGCAGGGCGACGAGTTCATCGAGATCGAAGGTGACAGGATTCTGTTCTTCGAGTCGGGACGGACGCCGTTCCGTCCCGTCTCGACAGAACGGTACGCGCGCCAGCAGCTGGCGGAGCTCACCAGCAACGGCGCCCATGACGGCGGTGAACTCGGCGATCTCCTGCGCCGCGCGATCGCTTCATGGTCGCCCGAACAACTCGCCCTCCCAGCTTGCGTCAACGATCCGGCCTCGCCGATCGAACAGCTCGAGGACGCGCTCGTCCGACCTCACGAACACTGCCCTGCGGATCGAACGGTTCTGGAGGTTCACCAGGCTCACCTCGATCGCAGTCGACCGGCTCGTCTCCAGCTCATCGCCGTCTCGAACCCGCCTCGCGCCTCTCTCGAAAGCGACGGCTCCTGGAACCTCCGGACGAGGGTCTGGAACACGCTGGATCATGGCTTCCTGCGCGGCCAAATCGGACGATAGGCACGGCTATTTCGTTGGAAGAGGGCCCCGACAAAGAGGCGCAAAGCAGACGACCTCGATCGGGATCTGAACGCAGAAGGCTTGGGCGCTACAAGCTTGCCGTGGGGCGGAGCCATCGACACCTTGACTGTGATGTCGTCGTTGAGCGGCCAGAAACTCGGCTATGGCGGACATCAGGAGCGCCCAAGGCCAAAGTTCGTCGTCCCCTGCCGACGTCGCGAGGAAAGCAAATGCAAGTGGCTCGCCAACGGCATTGCCAACTGAGAACACCACCAAGCAGGTTGAGGCACAGCTCACTAGCGGCCACCACGCGCCCGTTGTCTTCACCTTGCCATCCTGGAAGTTTCCGAGGCTCGCATTGCGTCTGATGCCGCCCTGAGGCGGATCCCGTGTCGATTTCAGAGCCTGTGAGGACCTCAGGTGAGGACCTTGAATTCCGCCGGGCCGATCTCGATTGAGACCGGCAGCTCTGAGACAGCGCTCCTGTCTTTCGCATGACCTCCACCAACCCGCGCGACTAGGCCCTCGAGGCCCGGCCTCGCCTCCAGCGGCTGCCTGGACGCCGCCCGATTCCGGTCGCCGCGGTCGCATTCGCCTCGGTGACTGGCTCGACGGCGACGCAGCGCGCGTGGCTTCGACCATTCCAGCGCCGCCTGGCGTCGCGTTCGAGAGGATGGCGAACCGCTCGGCCCTGTGGGCCCGACAAGTGGGCGAGCGGACGCCAAGCATTCATGAAACCTGCGCGCAGGTGACACGCCTGGGTCCTATCGCCTCCGCCCGTCTGCCGAACGCCACAGCCAAAGGGGGATGGGCGATGACCAAGACGAGGGATAGTCGTGCGGGACGCCGCGCGGTCGTGAAGATGGGGCTGCTGGCGTGCGCCGCCGCCGGTCCGCTGTTGCTTGGCGCGCAGCCCGCCCGCGCCGACGATGACGCCTCGATGGTGAGCGAACTGGTGGTGACCGCCAGCCCGATCCGCGACAGCATCGAGAAGTCGCTGGAGATCCAGCAGTACTCCGACAACGTGGTCAACGTGATCGCCGCCGACACCATCGGCCGCTTCCCCGACGCCACCGCCGCCGGCGCGCTGGCCCGCCTCCCCGGCGTCGGCGTGCAGCGCGACCAGGGCCAGGAGCGCTACATCCAGATTCGCGGCGCGCCGACCCGCTGGACCACCGTGGCGCTCGACGGGATCAACGTGCTGGGCGCCGAGGACCGGATCTTCCGCTTCGACTCCGTCCCCGCCGCGCAGATCAGCGAACTGGTCCTCAACAAGACCCTGCTGCCCGACATGCCGGCCGAGGCGCTGGCGGGCCGGGTCAACATCAAGACCTACTCGCCGCTTGAGAATCCCGGCTTCCACGTGTTCGGCGAGATCGGCGGCGGCTTCGTCGACATGGGCGACGGGCCGGTGAAGTCCTACGCCGGCCGGGTCTCCTGGGCGAACGACACCTGGGGCGTCAGCCTGATCGGCTCGCACTATTCCTTCGAACAGCACACCGACAACGACGAGCCGCGCTTCGACGACGTCGGCCTGGCCTCGATCCGCTTCACCAAATACGTGATCCTGCGGGAAACCCAGTCCTACTCAGCCAGGGTCGAATACTCGCCCAGCGACAACCACTACCTGTCCCTGAGCCACATCAACGCCGACTTCACCGACTTCGAGGAGCGGAATTGGTACCGCTTCCAGTACAATCGGGCGTTCTCCGGCACACGGAACTTCGAAACCGCCGACCTGGTCGGCGTTCCGACCGACGGCTCGTTCGCCAACGGCATCTACTCGAACGGCGTCAGCTTCTCGGTGCTGCACGGCGAGCACAACATCGCCGACTGGGAGGTGGACTGGGACCTGGCCTACACCACCACCGAGTTCAACAGCTTCTACCCGTCGATCACCCAGCAGACCTCGACGGCGCTCAACGCGCCGACAGTCGCGAACGCCCTGCTGCTGCCCTCGATGCAGATCCGGGTGAACGCCGTCAGCGGCGGCGTTCCCGTCCACACCCTCTACGACACCGTCAGCGTCGGCGGCGTGCCCGCCCGCGGCGGACAGCGCACCTCGCTCAATCAAATGAGCTTCACCGAGGAGTTCGCCAGTGAATCGACCGCCCGGCTGGAGACGGAGGCGGTGACCTTGGCGCTCGACGTCGACCGTGACTGGTCGAGCTTCGGGGCGGAGGCCCGGTTCAGCGCCGGCTTCCAGTTCGACGATCGCAGCCAGGAGAACGACCTCACCGCGCTGGTCCGCCCGGACGGCACGGTGGTCTCGGCGAACCGCAGCGGCTTCAACATCCGCAACGTCGCCACCCAGCTGAACCTGCCATGGAACCCGTTCAGCTACGTGACCTCGGTTCCGTTCGACCAGGACGTCAACCGTGGCTTCACCGCCAACTACCTGCACAACAAGGCGATGTCCCACCAGCTGCTGACGCTGATGGAGGCGGCGCGGGCGGCTAACGCCGCAGGCGCCAACTACGCAGTCTACGACATCGATCCGCGCGCGACGAACACCGTCGATGAGACGGTCGCCGCCGCCTATGTGATGAACCGCTGGAAGTGGGACCGCCACAGCTTCATCGCCGGCCTGCGGGTCGAGCGGACGGAGATCGAGACCGAGGGCCTGGCGACGTCCGGTGGGGCGCTGGTTCCACTGACCTTCTCCAGCAAGGAAACCCACGTCTTCCCGAGCCTGCACTACAACTTCGACTACTCCGACCACCTCAAGTTCCGGGCCGCGCTGATCTCCGGCGCCGCCCGGCCGAGCCTCGAGGACATGCGCGCCACGGTGTCGGTCAACGAGACCGCGGAGACAGTCAGCGGGGGCAATCCGTTCCTGACGCCGGAAACGGCCTACGGCCTCGACCTGTCCGCCGAGTGGTACTTCGGGCCGGCCTCGCTGCTGGCGGTCAGCGCCTATCACCGGGAAATCAAGGACGTGCTGTTCAGCGCCTCGCGCATCGTCGGGGACGACAGCTACAACTTCGACGGGGTCGACCGCAGCCACTACACCCTCTCGACCACCTACAACGGCGGCGACGGCCACATCTCGGGCGTCGAGTTCGTCTACACCCAGCCGTGGACCTTCCTGCCGGGCTGGCTTTCCGGCTTCGGCTTCCAGGGCAGCCTGGCTTTCACCAAGGGCGAGTTCGAGACGCCGGACGGCGAGACCGTGGAGTTCCCCGGCACCTCAGACCGGATCCTGGGCGCCACCCTGTTCTATGAGAAGTACGGGCTGTCCGCGCGGCTCAGCTACCAGCACCGCACCGACTGGCTGGACGAGGTCTTCCCCAGCGGCAGCGCGGCCAACTCCAACCTCTACTGGGACGAGACCACCCGGGTCGACCTATCGGTCCGCTACCAGGTCAATGATGCGGTGTCGCTGTTCCTCGACGGCAACAACCTGACCAACGAGCGCGGCGTCCGCTACCAGGGCCGCGAGGACCGTCCCTACGAGATCGAGGGTTTCGGGCGCAAGTACATGGCCGGCCTGCGCTTCACCTTCTGATCCCCGACGGTCCGAACACTTCATCCCCTTGTTCGGACCGACCTTGCGGCGCCCCTGCCCCCGCACGGGCGCCGCCTTCTTGCCGTAACCGGAATGGACGCTTCGCGCTCGCTGGCCTCACCCTCGCCCTCCCATCGCCGCCGCGCCGGATCGCCAGAAGGGCCGACGCCGTTGGCGCCCTCGCCCCGCATCACCGCGCCATCGGTGATGCGAAGGTCACGGACCTCGTCGGCGCGTCCGCGCGTCCGCTGCAACGGATGTGATCGATCGCCGGGCCGCTTCGCGCCGGGCGCGCGGCGCTAACCGCATTCAACCACGAGGCCTGCGCGGGCTCCGGCATCGGCTTCCGACCCCGTCCCGGCGCGTCGGAAAGGCCAGGCCGGAGACCGGTCCAATCTTACGTCACCTCCCGCGCGCATCCTGCAATGCGCCGGATGCGCGCGAGGCGTGATGTGCATGCGGTCAGGCGACGCGTCGCCATTCCGCCCACACGCCACGGACAATCGGCAGGCCGTCAACCTGGCGCACACGCACGACGTCCGCCCGCAGGCCGGGGGCGATCCGACCACGGTCGGTCAGCCCGGACGCCCTGGCCGGGGCGTCGGTGACCAGGGCGACGCCGCGGGCCAGGCTCCAGCCGAACGGTTCGCCGGTGATGCGGAAGGCGCACTCGATGAGACTGCGCGGCACGTAGTCGGAGGCGAAACCGTCCAACAGACCCAGTTCCGCCAGTTCAGAGGCGCGCACATTGCCGGAATAGGATCCGCCGCGGATCAGGTTCGGACCGCCCATGAAGATTGTCATACCGCGTTCACGAGCCCGTCTGGCGGCAGCTACGGTGACTGGGAACTCCGAGACGGTCGCGCCCAGCGCGGCGGCCTCGTCCACATGGGTTTCATCCTCGTCGTCATGGCTGGCCAGCGGCAGCCCGCGTTCCCTGGCGAGCGCCGCCACATAGGCGCGATTGGGCGCAGCGTTGCGGGCCTGCCGCTCGCGCGCCGCCGACAGCCGCTCCTCGACGGCCAGGTCGCTCATTGGACAACCTCTGCCTGACGCGAGCTTGTCCTGTAGGGTGAGGTCGCGTTGGTCCCGCGCCACTGTCGTGATCGCCAGCGTCGCTCGCCTCTTGAAGGCCCGCAT
>JAQVDF010000144.1 GCA_028698405.1 Phenylobacterium sp.
CAGTCCAACGCCATCATCCTGCACCTGGCCGATGGCTCCGACCTGATCCCGGCCGATGCCTACCAGCGGGCCAAGATGTTCGAGTGGATGTTCTGGGAGCAGTATAGCCACGAGCCCTACATCGCCGTCGCCAGGTTCCAGGTCCGCTACCTGGGCAAGCCGTTGGCGGACCTCGACGAACGGTTGGTGACTCGCGGCGGGGCGGCGCTGGCGCTGATGGACAGGGCGCTCGCTGGCGGCGGCTTCCTGGCCGGGCCGCTCAGTCTCGCCGACGTTTCGCTCGTCGCCTATACCAGATGGGCCCACGAGGGCGGATTCGACCTCTCCCGCTATCCGGCCGTACAGGCCTGGGTCGGCCGGGTGGAGGTGGCGCTGAACATCACCGACTAGGAGCCTGTCGTTGGCCCGCTTCGCTTTCGCCGCCGTGGCGGCCGCCCTGGTGTTGTCGGCTTCGGGGGACGCCCTGGCGTGGGGCGCGACGGGCCACCGGCTGGGCGGGATCGCCGCCATGCAGGCGCTGCCGGCCGAACTGCCGGCCTTCCTTAGGACGCCCGTCGCGGTCGCCGACGTCGGCGAGCTGTCGCGCGAGCAGGATCGCACCAAGGGCGCCGGCCGGCTGCACGACACCAGCCGCGACCCGGCCCACTTCGTGGACATCGACGACGAGGGTAGGGTGCTGGGCGGCCCGCCGTTCTCGCCCATGCCGCCGACCAGGGCCGAGTACGAGACCGCGCTCCGCGACCACGGCCTGGATTCGTGGAAGGCCGGCTGGCTGCACTACGCCATCGTCGACGGAGTGCAGCACCTGACCAAGGACTTCGGCTACTGGCGGGCGCTGAAGGCGGCCGAGAAGCGGGCGAGGGGACAGCGCAGGGCCTGGCTCGCCGCCGACCGGCGTCGGCGCGAGGCGTTGATCCTGCAGAGCATCGGCCACCTGTCGCACTACGTCACCGACGGGGCCCAGCCGCTGCACGCCAGCGTCAACTTCAACGGTTGGGGCGACTACCCGAACCCCAAGGGATTCACCCGGGCCAGAATCCACGGCCCCTTCGAGGGCGACCTGGTGGTGAGCGGCGTGACGTTGGAGGGCGTGCGGGCGCGGATGGCGCCATTCCGAGACTGCGCCTGTCCCGTCGAGCAGCGGACGGTGGACTACCTGACCGCCTCGGCCGGCCAGGTGGAGGCGCTCTACGAGCTGGAGAAGGCGGGCGGCATCGCGCCGGGCGATCCTCGGGGCCTCGCCTACGCCACCGAGCGGGTGGCGGTGGGGGCCTCCGAGCTCCGCGACCTGATCGTCTTCGCCTGGCGAGCCAGCGCCGAGGCCGAGGTCGGCTGGAGGCCGGTGAAGGTGTCAGACGTCGAGGCGGGCCGCGTCGATCCCTACGACGCCCTGCGCGGGGTCGACTGATGCCGGTCCCGCAGTTCGGCGAGCCGGCCTCCGGGCGCGAGCACAAGGACCGGCCGGCAGCGTTCGGGATCGCCGAACAGGACGGGCGCATCGCCCTGGTGCGGGTGGAGAAGGTCGGAAGCGCGCCCTGGCTCGACCTGCCCGGCGGCGCGCTCGACCCCGGAGAGGACGAGGCGGCGGCGCTTGTGCGCGAGTTCGGCGAGGAGACGGGTCTCGCCATCCGTGCGGGTGAACGCTTCACCCGTGCAGACCAGTACTTCCTCAAGACCGACGGCGAGGCGGTGAACAACCGCGCCGGCTTCTGGACCGTGGCGTCCTTCGCGCCGGCCCCGCAGCTGAAGATCGAGGACGACCACACGCTCGTCTGGCTCGATCCGCACGAGGCCATCGTCCGCCTCCGCCACGAGGCCCACGCCTGGGCGGTGGCGGCGTGGCTGCGGTGGAGAGGGGATATTGCAGGTGACAGGTAGGCCTGCGGCCAACCAGTCACCGCAGCTCGTCGGTGACTGGTTGCGCGCAGCGCTACCTGTCGCCTCGCTTCGCGTCCGCGTTGCGCGCGGCGCCGGCGGGAGCTAAGCGGGGCGGCTCCAATCCAACGAAGGCGAATTCCCGATGGCTGAGGCGCGGATCATCGACGGCAGGCCCATTTCCGACCGGCTGCAGGCCGAGGTGGCCGCCGAGGTGGCGCGGTTGAAGGCGGCGCACGGCCTGCAGCCCGGGCTGGCCGTCGTGCTGGTCGGTGACGATCCGGCCAGCCAGATCTACGTGCGCTCCAAGGGCGAGCGGTCGCAGGCCGTGGGCATGCATTCGGTGACCCGCCGGCTGCCCGAGGCGACCACCCAGGAGGAGCTGCTGGCGGTGGTCGCCGAGCTCAACGCCGACCCCGCCATTCACGGGATTCTTGTGCAGCTGCCGCTGCCCAAGCACCTCGACCAGCGGCCGGTGATCGCCGCCATCGATCCGGCCAAGGACGTCGACGGCCTGACCACCGTCAACGCCGGCCTGCTGGCCAGCGGGCTGCCGGCGCTGACCCCCTGCACGCCGCTCGGCTGCATGATCATGCTGCGCGAGACGCTGGGCGACCTGACCGGCCTGCGGGCCGTGGTGGTCGGCCGCTCGGTGCTGGTCGGCCGCCCGATCGCCCAGCTCTTGCTGCAGGCGGACTGCACGGTGACCATCGCCCACTCGCGCACCCGCGACCTGCCGGCCGTCTGCCGCGAGGCCGACATCCTGGTGGCCGCCGCCGGCCAGCCGCAGATGATCAAGGCCGACTGGATCAAGCCGGGCGCCACGGTGATCGACGTCGGCATCAACCGGGTGCCGTTCCGCGATCCGGTGAAGGCCGCCCAGGGCAAGACCAAGGTGGTCGGCGATGTCGACTATAAGCCCGCCAGCAAGGTCGCCGGCGCCATCACCCCGGTCCCCGGCGGCGTCGGCCTGATGACCGTCGCCTGCCTCCTGAAGAACACCGTCACCGCCGCCAAGCGGATCTACGGCATCGCAGACTAGGGACGCACGACTCGCCCGACCGCCTTGACTGAAGGGCGACGCAGGCCTGGCGGCCGCACCGGATGGTCGTCCGGTGGAGAGAATCAGCCCTGCGAGCCGGCGACCTCGTTCGTCCAGCCCACCAGGTCGCGCACCACGGCGGTGACGGCCTGGTCGTAGGCCGCGACGATGGCGCCGACGCGGTTGTCGCCGGCGCGGACCGCCTGGCTGAACATCCGCTCGCCGGCGACCGAACGGTCGGCCTGGCGGGTCAGCACGGCGCGCACCTGCACCACCACCTGCGGCGCGGCATCGGGGCCGTTGTCGTACACCGTCTCGAAGGCGCGCACATCGAGGCGCAGCGCCAGGTCGGCCCGGGCGAACTCGCCGCGGGTGACCAGCCGGGCCGCGCCCGGGTTGCCGTCGAAGCCGCGGGCCACGGCCTCGTCGAACAGCACGCTGGCCGGGGCCACCCAGCGGGCGGCGGCGATGTAGGCCGCCTGGCCGCCGCTGACGGTCAGGATGCGGTCGCCCGCCGAGGCCTGCGGGAAGCGGGCGGGGGGCTTGAGCAGCCCCACCTGCGTCTGAGCCGGCGGCGCCTCGCCGATCGGGTCGACGTCGAAGCGGTAGAGCTGGGCAGGGTCGCTCTTGGGCAGCAGCGAGATGCAGCCGCTCAGGCCGAGCGCCGCCAGTAGGACGATCAGGGTTCGGACGGGCGCCGTCATGGTTCGACCTTCATCTCTTGCGACGGCGCCTTGCCGATCACGCTCTGGGGACTGCTCTGGATTTCGTTGACCAGCCGCTGGAGGGACTCCGCGGTCTGCTGCAGCTCGATCATCGTTGAGGTCATGGCCGGTAGGCCGTTGCTGGCGAAGTCGGTGGTGGGACCCTCGAGCCTGGCGATCATCGAGCGGGCGTCGCGGGCGGCTGCGCCCGCCTCCTCTGCGGCGGCGGCGAGATTGGCCATGGTGCGCCGGCCGTCTTCCTCCACCAGGCCGCGGCTGGAGGCGGCCAGCTGCTGGATCTCGCGGGTGGTCGCGTCAATCGACTGCAGCGCCTTCTGGGCGTCGGCCATGATGGCCCGCCGCTCGCGCAGCTCGGCTGTGATCGCCTGGGCGTCGGAGAGGGTGGCCGAGAAGGTCTTGATGTTCTGATCGGACAGCACCCGGTTGACCCGGTCCAGCGCCTCGATGGTTCGGGTCAGCACCGTGCCGCCGCCCTCCAGGAGGTCGGAGATCGTGCTGCGCTGGCTGCGCAGGACCGGGATGCGGTTGTCCGGCACGGTGTCCTTCAGCAGCGGAGCGCTCGGCGTGCCGGCGCTGATCTGCACGTAGTTCACCCCGGTGATGCCCTGCGGCTCGAGGGTGGCGAAGGAGTCGGTCTTGATCGGCACGTCGGCCGCCACCCGGGCCAGCGCCCGCACCCGGCTGGGGTTGGCGGGGTCCAGCTTGATCTCGGTGACCTCGCCCACCTTGATGCCGTTGAAGTGCACTTCGCCGCCTTGCGAGAGGCCGCGGATCGGACCCTGGAAGACGATGTCGTAGAGATCGTAGTCGCGGTTCACCTGGAAGCGGGCGAGCCAGACGATGAAGATGATCAGCCCCGCGAACAGGATCAGCGAGGACAGCCCGACGAGGGCGTAGTTGGCGTTCTTTTCCATCAGGTCTGCACCGCCGCTTTCGCCGCCCGCCCGCGCGGTCCCAGGAAGTATTCCCGGATCCAAGGGTGGTCGCTCTTCTCCAGTTCGCGCACCGGTTCGGTCGCCACCACCCGCTTGTCGGCCAGGACCGCCACCCGGTCGGTGATCGTGTAGAGGGTGTCAAGGTCGTGGGTAATCATCAGCACCGTCAGCGTCAGGCTGCGCGACAGCTCCAGGATCAGGCTGTCGAAGTCGGCCGCGCCGATCGGGTCGAGCCCGGACGTCGGCTCGTCGAGAAACAGAAGCTCCGGGTCGAGCGCCAGGGCGCGGGCCAGGCCGACCCGCTTGCGCATCCCGCCGGACAGCTCGGAGGGCTTTAAGTCCCCGTGCTCGATCTTCAGCCCGACCAGACGGATCTTCAGGTCGGCAAGCTCATCGATCTCGCCGTGCGGCAGCCTGGTGTGCTCCCACATCGGCGCGGCGACGTTCTCGCGCACCGTCAGGTTGGAGAACAGGGCGCCGTGCTGGAACAGCACGCCCGAACGGCGGCCGACCTCGGTGCGACGCGCCTCGGAGGCGGTCTCGACGTCGTGGCCCAGCACCTTGACCGTCCCGGCGTCGGGCGACTTCAGCCCGATGATGGTGTTGAGCAGCACCGACTTGCCCGAGCCGGAGCCGCCGACCACGCCCAGGATCTCGCCGCGGCGCACGCTCAGGTCGAGGTTGTCGTGGACGACGTGGTCGCCGAACTGGGAGCGCAGGCCGCGCACCTCGATGGCGATCTCCGGTTCGTCGTCGCCCGGGCCGGTCGCGTGAGGGCCGGTCAAATGTCCAGCTCCATGTAGATCAGCGCGAACACCGCATCGATCAGGATGATCGAGAAGATGGCGTGGACCACCGCGGCGGTCACCCGCCGGCCGAGCGATTCCACGTCGCCGCCGACCTCCAGCCCCTGGCGGCAGCCGATGCCGGCGATCACCGCCGCCATCACCGGCGCCTTGGACATCCCGACCCAGAAGTGGGTGGCGCCCACGTTGTCGGCGATCCGCTGCAGGAAGAAGGCGGGGCCGAGGTCCAGAACGCTCCACGAGACCATCAGGCCGCCGACCAGGCCGGCGATCATCGCCACGAAGGTCAGCAGCGGGATGGTCAGGAGCAGGGCGAAGAAGCGCGGGAAGACCAGCGTCTCGAAGGGATCGACGCCCATCGCCTTCATGGCGTC